>JAHDHM010000150.1 GCA_020631315.1 Acidimicrobiales bacterium | reverse complement strand
GCGCCGTGGTCCAGGCTGCCCGGGGCGGGCACCGTCGACCTGGTCGCGCTCGGCCGCCTTCGACCCGGGGACGCTGCGCGATCGTCGACGGCAAGGTGTGGCCGGTGAGCCAGCCGGGTCAGCTGGCGGCCGCCTTCACCGCCATCGCCGACCGCCTCGGCAATCGGTTCGTCATCGAACTCGACGGTGTCGATGAGAACGCCTCGATCGTGATCGCAGTGCGCGGCGACGAAGGTGTCCAGCGGACTCCCGTCGACACCGGCCGCCCTTCGGTGACCGAAAATCGGCCAGCCTCCGTCGCTCGGGTCGATCCACCGGTACGGCTGCTGGAACCCATCGTCGCCACGCCGGTGATCGCCACCGCTCCCGAGGCACTGCTCGGCCCGCGCACGCTGACGTACGGTCTCGGCACGATCGGCGGCGGCATCTTCCTCGCAGCGATGGTCGTCGCCTGGCCGAGCCGACGTCGACCCGAGAAGGTCGACGCGGCATCACGGCTCGGACGCCGGCGCCGTCCGAAGATCGACAAGCAGGAGATCGTCGGACGACTCACCTCGATCGCCGACGCCGGGCTCGCGAAGGCCGGCGCCACGTCGAAGCTCGCCGCCAAGCTCGAACAGTCCGGCTCGACGCTTCGCCCAGGCGAGTACATGGTGATGGTCGGCGCCGCCGCCATGGCGTCGATGGTCCTCGTGACCCTGGTGGCCGGACCCTCGCTCGGCCTGCTGGCCGCCGGCGGTGTCGCCATCGCCGGCAAGATCCGACTCGACATGCGGGTGCGAAAGCTGCGTGCCGACTTCGCCGAGCAACTCGGCTCGACGCTGCAGCTGCTCGCCTCGAACCTGCGGGTCGGACACGGTCTGCTGCAGAGCGTCGACGCGGTCGGCTCTGAGTCAGAGGCACCGACCGCTGGTGAGCTCCGGCGAGTGACCGGCGAGGTCCGGCTCGGCCGTGACATCGGCGAGTCGTTGCGAGCGATGGCCGACCGGATGGACAACGACGACTTCCGGTGGGTGGTCCAGGCCATCGAGATCCATCGTGAGGTCGGCGGCGATCTCGGCGAGGTGTTGGACAACGTCGGCGCGACGATCCGGGACCGCAACCGGCTCAAGGGTCAGATCGAGGCACTCAGCGCCGACGGCCGCATCTCGGCCGCCGTGATGATGGCGCTGCCGTTCTGTGTGGGCGCGCTGATGATGTTCACCACACCGGAGTACCTGGGTGAACTGACCAACCGCACCGCCGGGCAGATCCTCCTCGCATTCGGCGCCCTGCTGATGGTGTCGGGTGGTGCCTGGCTCAAGAGCATCGTGAAGCTGGAGTTCTGATGTACGCAGCACTGTTCTCGTTCGTCGATCAGCTCGCCGGTACCGAGATCGCCGGGTTCAACGCCATGGCGGTGCTCGCCGGAGCGATGATCGGTGGTTCGGTGCTGGTCGCCTGGTGGGGGCTCACCGGCGCACAGGCCGGCAAGGCCGCCGATCATCTGAAGAGCACCCAGAGCGTCGACCTCCACGAGCTGTTGCTCACCCGCTCGGCCGAGGAGCGTGTCGTCACTCCGTTCATCGCTGCTCTCGCCAAGCGAGTGCGGGCGGTCAGCCCGACGGGGTTGATCGCCGGTGTCGAACGCAAGGTCGCGCTGGCAGGTTCTCCGGCGGCATGGCCCGTCGAACGGGTGCTCGCGTTCAAGCTCATCATGGGAGCGATCGGCATCTCGCTGGCGATCGTGCTGCTCATCGGTGGTCTCACGACGACGAACATCGTGCTCGCCGGCATCAGCCTCTACACCGGCTACCAAGGGCCCGATCTGATGCTGGTGCGCAACGGTTCGATCCGTCAGGAGGAGATCCGTCGGACACTCGCCGACGCCATCGACCAGGTGACGATCAGCGTCGAGGCCGGTCTCGGCTTCGACGCCGCCATCAGCCGCTACGCCGACACCGGTTCCGGACCACTGTCCGAGGAGCTGTCCCGGCTGCTGCAGGATCTTCAGCTCGGACTCTCTCGGCGCGACGCCTTCGACGGCCTGCTGGCCAGGACCGACGTCGACGACCTCCGTCGATTCGTGCTGGCCCTTCGACAGGCAGACGAACACGGCATCCCGCTCGCGCAGGTGCTGCGGACCCAGGCTGCAGAGCTGCGTGATCGTCGACGTCAGCGAGCAGAGACCCGCGCCGCGGCCATCCCCGTGAAGGTCATCTTCCCGATGATCCTGTGCATCCTGCCGACGCTGTTCATCGTCATCCTCGGTCCTGCCGTCTTCCGAATCGCCGACACGTTCTCGGGTTGAGGCTGGTTACAGTGCGCGGGTGACCGCGGCCTCGACCAGCGATTCGACGACCATCTGGGGTCGCGACGTCCGTGCCGTCACCACCGCCAATCTGCTGGTCATCGCGCTCGCCGCGTTCGACGGACTGGCCGTCGTGGGTGCGCTGCCGTCGATCACCGAGGACCTCGGCAACGTCGGCCGGTCGCCGTGGGTGCTCACTGCCTACCTGGGAGTGAGTGCCGTCGCAGGCCTGGCGGCAGGTCCGGTGATCGACGCCGTCGGTGTTCGCCGGACCTTCCGCGTCACGGTGTTGTGGTTCGGGCTGACGACCGCGCTCGCCGGTGTCGCTCCGACGATGGACGTGCTGATCGCGGTGCGCGTCCTGCAGGGGCTCGGTGGCGGTCTGCTCATCGCCGTCGCACTCGCTGCCGTCTCACTGGCCTACCCGGCCTCGCTGCGACCCAGAGCCCTGGCGGCGAACTCCGTCATGTGGGGAGCGATGGGCTTCGGCGGACCCGCCGTCGTGGGTGTCGTGTTGGCCGTCGCACCGTGGAGATGGGTGTTCTTCCTCCAGGTGCCGTTGATCGCCGTGGCCACGGTCGTCGGGTGGCGGCGGCTGCCGACGACCCGCGAACGGCCGACACGGATCCACACCGACTGGGCCGGTCTCGCCATGTTGACCGTCGCCGTGTTCGCACTGCTCGTCGGCGGTTCTGCACTCGGCCGATCGTGGCCGGCGGCGACCGTCGGTCTGAGCCTCTCGGCCGCGGCCGCGACCGCCTACTGGCGTCACAGTCGGGTGGCTGCCGAACCGGTCGTCGAGCGTCGCCATCTCGTCGCTCGGCCGTACGGGCCACTGCACCTCGTCGTCGCGCTCGTGCTGGCGGCCGGTCTGAGCGACGCCTACCTGCCGTTGTACGCACAGGGTGCACGTGGCTGGTCTGAGGCCTCTGCGGCGTTCACGGTGGTCTTCCTCACGATCGGCTGGACCACCGCGGCCGTCACCATGTCTCGGCTGCTCGACCGGTGGACGCCACGCTTCGGTGTCGCCGTCGGTGCGTCGATCATGCCGCCGGCGACCGCGCTCGCTGCCGTACTGCTCTGGACCGATGCCCCGATGGCGGCGATTCTGGCGGCCTACTACTGCATCGGTCTCTCGCTCGGGGCGACGACGAACGCCAGTTGGTCGTTGTTGCAGTCGGCCAGCCCCGCCGAGCAGGCCGGGCGTACCAACGCGGCGCACCAGTTCGTCCGCACCACGTCGATCACCGCAGCGCTGTCCCTCGCCGGTGCGGTGCTCCTCTGGGTGGTGCAGCGTCAGGTCGGCGACGTCGAGGTCGTCCGTGACCTCCTCGCCGGTGACGAGGTCTCGGTCGAAGGCGACACGGCGGCAGCGATCGGCGACGGACTGGCGACGGTCCTGACCCTGGCGGTCGCCGTCGGCGCATCGGCCGCGCTGCTCGCATGGCGGGAGTTCAGCCGGGGACGCGCGCCGTGACGGGACCGTCGACTGCCGCAGGACAGGTGGTGGTGCTCAACGGAGCTCCCCGCACGGGGAAGACGTCGATCGCTGCACACCTCGTCGCACGCGGGTGGGTCTCCCTCGGTGTCGATGAGGTCGTCGGCTCGGTCGAGCCCGATCTGCGGCCGAGCATCGGCCTCCGTCCCGGCGGTGAACGCCCCGAGCTCGAACCTCACGTGAGGGGGCGCTACGTCGAGCTCTTCGCCGAGGTCGCCGCTGTGGCTCGCTCCGGTGGTGACGTCGTCGTCGACGTCGGACTGCACGCCGACTACGCCACACCGTTCGACGCATGGGCCCTCGCCCACGAGCTCCTCGACGGGGTGGACGTCTGGTGGGTCGCCGTCGACTGTCCGGTCGACGAGGTCCTGCGGCGGCGAGCGGTCTCACCCGGGTACCTGGCCGCCGAGATTGGCACGGAGGTGCCGGAGCCGGTTCGTCGTTGGCACGAGGCCGTGCACGAGGGTCACCGCTATGACGTCGCCGTCGACACGTCGCTGTGCCCATCTTTCGAGGCCGCGTCGTTCCTGATGCGCATCCTCGGCCGCGAGAAGGTCGGAGAGTCGCGTCCACCGGCGATGGTCGGCGTGTCCGTCGCCGGGCGTCATCTCGGCCGTGCGCTCGGGCTCGATCCGTCTCGCCGACACCACGTCGCGGTCGTCGGTGCCGGCGGCAAGTCCACCACCGTCGGCAACCTCGCCCGACACCTCGCAGCGTCCGGGCCGACCGTGATGACGACGACCACCAAGATGGGCGCCGACCAGGATTCCGGCTGGCGGGTCGTCACCGGCCCGGATCCCGTCGGCCAGATCGCCGCTGCACCTCCCACGGAGTGGCCGGTCGTGGTGTGGGGCGAGCTCGAGGGTGAGCGGGCGATCGGCGTGTCGGTCGACGTCGCCGACGCGTTGCATCGTCACGTGGGCAACGTCGTCAACGAGGCCGACGGTGCTCGGCGCAGATCGTTCAAGGCCCCCGGTTCCTACGAACCCGTCGTCGCACCGACGACGACGCTGGTGGTGTCGGTGGCCGGAGTCGATGCGTTGGGCGGCACGATCGCCGAGGTCGCTCATCGCCCTGAGATCGTCGCCGCCATGGCGAACCGTGATGTGAACGACGTGCTGACCGAGGAAGCCATGGCGGCCGTGCTGCTGCACCCCGACGGTCAGCGTCGGGCGGTTCCGGAGACGGCGCACCACGTCGTGCTGCTGTCGAAGGTGGCTGCTCGCTCGGCCCACGTGTCGCTGCGCCGACTGCTGCACGGTGTGCCGACGCTCGGTGTGCTGCACCGAGATCAGTCGACGGGTTGAGACCCGCGCGTTCAATCCTCGGCATCTGGATGCCGATCGGAGTGTGTGGCTCGTCGATCTTCGCTCCGTCTCGCAGTCGCGGCATGTGTGGCCGCGCTCGCGGCTGTCGCGACGCCAACTTCGGTGGTCGCTGCCGAGCCACTCACGTGTGCCGAGCTCTCGGCGGACATGTCCCACTTCGGTGTGCCGGTCCCGACCGTCGTCGACGTGGCGATCAGCCCGGACGAGGACGAGCTCCTGTGGGCCGGCTTCATCGGCGACCGTCACATGGAGAACGCTGCGGGCCGTCTCGACGTGTTGCCGGCGCCCGCTCCCCGTCACGACGCCACGGACTGGTGGGACGGGCTGCGCCCGCATCTGACCCGTACGACGGACGCCGACACCGACGACGATGCCGACGCCGCCCGCCGGGGCGAGGAACGAGTCGTTGGCGCAACGTTCACCGCATCAGGTGACGGCCACTTCCTCTTCACCAGCTACGGCCGGGTGCTGCCGTTCGGTGATGCGGTGTTCCGAGGCGATCTCGAATCGCTCCAGGTCGAGCCGGACCTTCCCGTGATCGGTGCTGCCACGACGCCGTCCGGCGACGGCTACTGGCTGTTCGCCGAGGACGGCGGGCTGTTCGCGTTCGGCGACGCCCCGTTCCACGGCAGCGTGCCCGAGGTGCTGGCGCCGCTCGGCGCCACGCTCGCCGCGCCGATCGTCGGCATGGCGGCAACTCCGGACGGCAGCGGCTATTCGATGGTCGGTGCCGACGGCGGGATGTTCGCCTTCGGATCAGCGCCGTTCCTCGGGAGCCTGCCCGGCCTGGGGGTGACGCCTGCCGAGCCGGTGGTCGACATGATCGCCTCACCGGGCGGTTACCTCCAGCTGGGGGCCGACGGTGGCACCTTCGCCTTCGGCGCGGCGGCGTTCTCGGGCTCGATCCCGTTCATCGCGTCGTGCGGCCGGCTCTCGTACTGGCCGGGCATCGGCGACATCTGGCTGTCCGGTGCCGACTTCGTCGCAGCCGACGTCCTCGCGACGAACGACGGGTACGTGCTGACCGACGGACTCGGGCACACCTACCGGTTCGGGCGTGGCACGGAGATCCCCGCGCCGTAGTGCCCGACGGTGGGACCCGGATGTCGAGGCCCGTCAATCGCCGACGGCGAGCCGCATCGCAGCCAGGTCCTCAACGGCCATGCCCGCCGACTTGAACACGGTGATCTCGTCGTCGGTCGAGCGGCCCTCGACCTCGCCGCGGACGAGCTGCGTGAGGTCGCCGACCACGTCGTCGATCGACACGCGGCCTGCCGCGAGCGGCGACGCCATGTCGCCGGCGATGGTCGCGTCCTCGAGATGATCGAGCCAGATCCGCGCCGACGCGATGAGGTCGTCGTCGCTCTCGCGTGTCGTGGGGGAGAACGCGCCGACGAGGTCGACGTGGGTGCCAGGTCGCACGTCGGCGCCGAGCACCAGCGGCTCGGTCGAGGAGGTGCCGCAGGTGATGACATCTGCGGCGCGTACGGCGGATCGAAGGTCCTCGACGGCGACTGCGTGAAGCCCGGAGTCGCGCAGACTCGCCGCGACGGCAGCTGCGCGTGCGACGTCTCTGCCCCACACCTCGATCGTGTCGTGGTCGCGGACCTGTGCGTGTGCTTCGGCGAGACGTGGGGCGAGCGCCCCGGTGCCGACGACGAGGAGGCGGCGGGCATCGGTTCGTGCGAGGCGACGAGCGGCGACGGCCGATGCTGCTGCGGTGCGTCGTGTGGTGAGCTCGTTGCCCGCGGCCAGGCCGAGCAGCCGACCGTCGGTCCCGTCGAACATCAGCACACCGGCGTTCACGCCGGCGAGGCCGCGCGGCCCGTTGTCGTCGACGACCGTCACCACCTTGACCACCACGGTGTCGCCGACGCTCCACGCCGGCTTCATCAGCAACGAGAGTGGCGACGCCCCAGGGCGCTCGACCTGGTGGAGCGTCCTGGTGGGTCCGCCGGCGCCGTCCTCGGTCAAGACCTGCTCGATCGCGTCGAGCAGTTCTGGCCAAGCGAGCCGAGCGGCGACCTCGGCGTCGTCGAGCATCTTCGGGCCGTTCATGCGTCGGACGGTACTCACTTCGTCAGATGCTCGGTACTGTCGGCGCGATGGCTGTTGCTCTCGATCCTGCCGCTGTCACGCTCGGCATGTCGCTCGAACTGGTCGATGCCGGCGTGCGCAACCGTGCGGTCGACCGCTTCCGGGAGAACGGCATCCGTCTGCCGACGCTGGCGCAGCTCGCCGATCCGTCGACGATGCCCTCCGACGCCCTCGCGTCGCTCGAAGGTGTCGACCGTGACGGTCCGGACCCTCGCAATCTGTTCCGGGTGCACTGGTACAACGACCGTGCCGGTGGTCGCGTCGACGTACCCGAACACATCGAGCTGCCGTCGGAGCTGACCGGCGTCGACGCCCGCATCGTGTTGGCACTCGGCAACCGGTTCCCGATGATCAACGCCCACAAGGTGTTGGCCGCCTACTCGTGTCTGATCCCGTCGATCGTGACCGGCCAGTTCGACCCGACCACGAGCCGCGCCATCTGGCCGTCGACGGGCAACTACGCACGAGGTGGCGTCGCGATCTCACGGATCATGGGCTGTCGCGGTGTCGCCGTGCTGCCAGAGGGCATGAGTCGTGAACGGTTCGAGTGGCTCGATCGGTGGATCGGTGATCCCGACGACGTCATCCGCACCTACGGCACGGAGAGCAACGTCAAGGAGATCTACGACGCCTGCAACGAGCTGGCGAAGGATCCGACCAACGTCATCTTCAACCAGTTCAGCCAGCTGTGGAACCACCTCGGTCACTACTGGGTGACGGGCCGGGCGTTGGAGCACGTGTACGAGCACGTGACCGCCACGAGCGGCGGGCGCCTCGCTGCCTACGTGTCGGCGTCGGGCTCCGCTGGAACGCTCGGTGCGGGCGATTACCTCAAGGACCGGCACGGTTCGAAGATCGTCGCCG
>JAHDHM010000149.1 GCA_020631315.1 Acidimicrobiales bacterium | reverse complement strand
GAGCTTGATGGCGGCGGCGACGGCGAGCATGACCGGAGCGAAGATCAGCAGCGCCGCCACGGCGCCGACGACATCGATCGCCCGCTTGATGAGGAGTTCCCACCGAGCGAGGGGCCGACGATGCCCCATGACGACCAGCGGCTCGTGTGAGAGCGAGCGGACCTCGAACCGGCCGGTCCAGAGGCGGGTCACGCCGGTCGACAGCTGGACGTCGTAGCCGCCGTCGAGCAGCTCGGCCGAGATGTCGCGGAAGGTCTCCGCCCGGAACCCGGTCGCACAGACGATCGCGCCCGTCGCGGAGTGGCGGTGCATCAGCACCGTCAGATCGGCGACGTCGCCGAGCCAGCGGTCGCCGAGACCAGACCGCTCGGCCACCGGCTCGTTCCCGATCACGCCGACACACACGAACCCCGCTTCCGGATGGGTCGCGATCAGGTCCACGACCTCCGCAGCCTCCATCCCGGCGCCGATCACCACCACACGCTCGGGCTGATCACGTTGCGCGATCTCGAGGACGATGGTCCGCAGGAAGCCACGGGCGAGCGTGAGCACGACGATCGAGAGCGGGACGGCGACGATCAGCTCCCATGCGCCGACCGCCCAGTCGGCGAACTGGGCGAACACCGCCGTGGTCGCGGCGCCGATCGCCACTGACGTGACGAGGCGACTGATCTCTTCGGTGCGCGGCAACGTCGGGCGCCCCGAGTAGATGCCGCGACGGCTGAACAGGGCCACGATCGTGACGACGGCGACGAGCGTCAGGATGCCGCCCTGCGAGCTCGGGCGAACCTCGACGGCGGTGATGTTCGTGGCGACGAAGACCCCCAGCCAGACAACACCGAGCAGCAACGTGTCAATCGTCTGGAGAAACCAGACGAACCGCCTCTTGCGAACAAGCTTTCCCACGAGCACTCCCGCCAGCCATCGGTGCGCCGCCACGCACCCCTCTGATCTACCACAATCGCAGCAGTTCAGAGCTCAAGGGCACGGGAATGTCACGGATCCGACGTGGGCTTTTGTGCCCAGCGAGGGAACTTCCGGTGCCTGTCAGTCGGCGACGTGCGGCGGTCGCCCGAGGCCGACTCGGATGTCGTCGAACTGTGCGTGCACCGTCGTCGACGGTGCCCACGAGCTGTCGGCGCCGCCGAAGAAGGTCGAGAAGAAGACCCGGTCCACTGCGAAGGCCGTGGAGTCGCGCCACTCCAGGCCGGACTCCACCAACACCGAGCGTCCGTCGATCCAGATCTCGATCGAGCCGTTCGCGATG
Organism: Acidimicrobiales bacterium; assembly: GCA_020631315.1. The sequence continues at coordinate 6,839 of JAHDHM010000149.1, read as the reverse complement.
CCGGGGTCGTTCATCGTCACTCGCTGTGTGATCTCGACCCACTCGGCGATGGGCAGTGTGGTTCCCGTGTCGAAGTCTTCGCCCCACTGTGATGGTCGGTCGGGGTGATAGGCGTAGACCACGAGGCGACCGCCATCGCGCCACATCATCCGGGCGCTGAAGCCGTCCTCGCCGGTCGCTCCGATTCCGCCAGACGGCACTCTGCCCGTTGCGCCGGCGAGACCGGGGAGCTTGCCCCCGCGCACGAACTCCCAGCCCGGCTCGAGATAGAGCCGGTAGCTCATCCAGACGTCGTCGTGCGAACCCCCGAACTCCGGAGGGGCCTGCACGCGATCGGAGCCCCGGCTCGTCGGGCGGTACCGCACCCGGAGCGTCCCGTCGCTGGTGATCGCGATGTCGTCGGCGTTGTCGACCCAGCTGGTGTCGACCCCGAAGATCGACTCGATCCGCGTGCGGTCGAGCGAGTCGAATCCTGCGGCGGCGACGCCATCGAAGTCGATGTCGAGCAGCTGGGGCTCCGAGGTCGGCCGGGTCGTGGTCGGCGCGGTCGTGGTCGGCGCGGTCGTGGTCGGAGCGGTCGTGGTCGTTGTGGCCGTCGTGGAGGTCGTCTGCCGGGATGTCGACGTCGATTGCAGCGTCGGCGTGGTCGTGGAGACCGAGGTGGTCGTCGTGTCGTCCGGTGCCAGCGGGTCGGCGACCGGCCCGGGCGGATCCGCGTCGAGAGGCGTGGTCGTGCCTGTCGGGGCCGAGGGCTCCTGGGTCGATCGCGCGAACCCGACCGCGGCCCCCCGTCGAGCGACTCGCTCGGCCGCCGCTCCCGAGAGACCAACTGCGTCATCGAATGCGAGGCGCTCCGGCGGGCGGGCCGACGCGACACTCGCCGTGCCGGCCGCCGAGACCAGCGCAGCCGCAGCGATGAGGGCGCCGATCGCGGTCCCTTGCCGAGACATCTCAGTCTGTCCACGGCGTGACATGCCATGGAGAACGGCGGGATCACCCACGACCTTGAGGGACCATCGTCCCGACCGCTCGGGGGTCGGGGGCGGACCGGTCCCCGCGATGGGCGGGGGTCAATCGACCCGTGCCATCGCTCCGAGGTGCGCCGCTAGCCTCAGAAGCCGTGAGTGCGAGCGATGTGTTGAGGCAGGTGCTGATCACCGGATCGGGTGGACTGATCGGCGGTGAAGCGGTGCGGTTCTACGCCGATGTCGCGGACGAGGTGGTCGGCGTCGACAACGACATGCGCGCCTACTTCTTCGGCGAGGAGGCCTCGACGAGCTGGGCGGTGGCCGGGCACGAGGCGTCGCTCGACAACTACCGGCATGCATCGGTCGACATTCGCGATCGGGACGCCGTATTCGGCCTGGTCGCCGGTCTCGACCGTCTCGATCTCGTGATCCACACCGCTGCGCAGCCGAGCCATGACTGGGCGGCGAAAGAGCCGTTCACGGACTTCGACGTCAACGCCGTCGGCACCCTCAATCTGCTCGAAGCGGTCCGTCGGCATGCGCCGGAGGCGACCTTCATCTTCACCTCGACCAACAAGGTCTACGGCGACACGCCGAATCGGTTGCCGTTGGTCGAGCTCGAGCATCGGTGGACCCTCGACGAGCAGCACGAGTGGGCGACGTTCGGCATTCCGGAGACGATGTCGATCGATTCGTCGACGCACTCGTTGTTCGGGGCGTCGAAGGTCGCCGCCGACGTCCTGTGCCAGGAGTACGGCCGCTACTTCGACATGAACGTCGGGATCTTCCGCGGCGGTTGCCTGACCGGCCCCGGGCACTCGGGAGCGCAGCTGCACGGCTTCCTCGCCTACCTGATGAAGTGCACCTCGACCGGCACGCCGTATACGGTCTTCGGCTACAAGGGCAAGCAGGTCCGCGACAACATCCACGCCGATGACCTGATCCTCGCCTTCGATGCCTTCCGGAAGGCCCCTCGGCAGGGCGAGGCGTACAACATCGGTGGCGGACCCGACGTGAACTGCTCGATGCTCGAAGCCATCGAGACCTGCCAAGAGGTCGCCGGCCGCGAGCTCGAGTGGACGTACACCGAGGACAATCGGATCGGCGACCACATCTGGTGGGTCTCCGACATCCGGAAGTTCCGTGAGCACTACCCCGACTGGGAGCTGCGCTACGATATTCGCGGCATCCTCGAGGACATCCACGACGAAGGAGTCGAACGATGGGCCTCGTGACCGGTGGTCAGCCTGACACCTCGGCCATCGGCAAGGTCGATCTCTTCGGTGTCGGGATCAGCGTCGTCGACTACGAGCGCGCCGTGTCCGCCATCATCGAAGCAGGTAAGGCCCGGCGCTCCTACGGGGTGTCGGCGCTCGCCGTCCACGGGTTGATGGAGGCCGTCGACTCGGCCGACTTCCGGGCTCAGGTCAATTCGCTCGACCTCGTCACGCCGGATGGCCAGCCGGTCCGTTGGGCGATGAACGCGCTGCACGACACGGGTCTGGTCGATCGGGTCTACGGGCCTGATCTGACCTGGCATGTGCTCGAAGCAGCGGCTGCCGAGGGCGTGGGCGTCTTCCTGTTCGGGTCGACCGAGGACACCTGCGAGGCCTTCGTCGACGCGATCCGGGCCGAACATCCGGACATCGTCATCTCCGGTGTGCAGTCCGATCGATTCCGCGAAGCCGAGCCGGAGGAAGACCTCGCCGACATCGCGACGATCAACGAATCCGGGGCGGGTGTCGTGTTGGTCGGACGCGGTTGCCCGCGGCAGGAGCGCTGGGTCGCCGATCATCTGGGCAAGGTGGACGCAGCGATGCTGGCGGTCGGCGCCGCGTTCGACTACGGAGCGGGCACGCTCGACCCGCCGCCAGCGTGGATGCAGCGCGTGGGGCTGCAGTGGTTATTCCGCCTCTCTCAGGAGCCCGGGCGTCTCTGGAAGCGGTATCTCGTGACGAACTCCCGCTTCCTGGCGAACTTCGGCGGGGCCTTCGTGAAGGCGCGGTTCGCCTCGTGACCGTCGTGTCCGGTCAGCCGACCGTCACGGTCGAGCAGCGACGTGCGCAGCGTGTGTCGGCGGTCGCGGCCGGTGCGCCCGGCCTCGCACTCCGGGTGCTCGCTGTCGTCTACGGGGTCTTTCTCGCGTATGACTTCCCGACGGTCTGGTTCCAACCACCGAGCCAGGGGTCGGGGAATGTGAGTTCCGCCGTCGAGAGCGATGGCCTGATCGGGCCGGCCCTGGTCCTGCTCGCCGGATTGGCGGCGATGTCGGTGCTGGGCAACCTCGTCGGGCTCTATCGGATCGCCGCGATCGAGCCGATCATTCCGGCCATCATCGGCCTGGCGTTCTTGTCGACGTTCTGGTCTGAGGTGCCGCAGGAGACGTTCACGCAGGCGGTGGCGTTGGCGGTCACGGCGTTCTACGGGTACTGGCTCGTGGCGATCTTCCGGCCACTCGAGATCCTGACCGTGTTGGCGGCCGTGATGGCGATCGGCACGTTCCTCCACCTCGGGTTCGCGCTGGCCATCCCGCAGTACGGGCAGGCGCCCGCCGGTTCGTGGGTCGGTGTGATGCTCCACGAGAATCCGCTGGGCCGGATCACGGCGCTCGCCATTCTCGTCTTCCTTCTCGTCTACGCGTGTTTCCCGACGATGCGAATCGTCGCCCTGGCCTTCATCGGGTTGAACCTCGTGGTGCTGTGGTTCTCGACGTCGAAGACCGCGCTCGTCACCGTCGGTGCGATGGCTGGATGCCTCGTCGTGTTCCGGATGTTCCGCGCCCGGAAGACGCTCTACGGAGCAGTCGCAGTATCGATCGCAGGGACGGCGGTCTTCCTCATGGCGTTCGTGACGGCGAACCTCGACTTCGTCACCGACGCCCTCGACAAGGACGTGACCCTCTCGGGTCGGACGATCCTCTGGGATCTGAGCATCCGAGCTGCGCTCGAGCGACCGCTCACCGGCTATGGCTGGTTCGGCTTCTGGACCGGTTCGTTCGGGCCGTCGCACGACGTGCTCGACTTCAACCCCGGTTGGACTCCGCCGCACTCGCACAACGGGTTCCTGGAGCTCTTCCTCGCGTTCGGCGTGACCGGCCTGCTGCTCGGGCTCGCCCTCTACCTGAGGCTCTTTGTTCGCGGTGCCCGTGTCGTGGGGACCTTCCGGACCCCGCTGGGGCTTTTCCCCCTCACGTTCACCACGTTCGCCTTCTTCTTCTCGCTGACCGAGTTCGGCGCGATCTCGCGCAGCATCTTCTTCTCACTTCTCGTCATCGTCGCCTCGCTGGCGGGCCTCTACGGCCGGGACGTCGTCGACGAGTCTGAACCACCATCATCGGAGACCACCCGTGTTGTATGACGTCGCTCCCACCGACGCCCGCCGAGCCTCGCTCGAGGACTACATCGACGCCATCCGGCGACGGAAACTGTTGGTGCTTCTCTGCATCGCGCTCGCACTACTTCTGGCCTACGTGTTCCTCGCGCTGCGCACACCTGACTACACGGCGACCGCCCGGGTCGTCGTGAGCCCGACGCCGGTCGGCAGTGTGAATCAATCTCTCGACCGGCCCAACCTCGACCGGGAGGTCGAGGTGATCGTGTCCGATCCGATCGCGCAGGACGCCGTTGCGATCCTCGGCGACGCCTCGTTGGACCCTCTCGGATTGCGTCGTGAGGTCGAAGCCGAGTTCGAGCCCGACTCGGACGTGATCCGAGTGTCGTACACCTCGACGGATCCTGAGCGGGCGGCCGACATCGCCAGCGCGTTCGCCACGGCTTACGTGAACGACCGCGTGGCGAACCAGTCGCAGTTCTACTCCGAACAGGCCGGCGTGCTCTCCGATCAGCTGGCGACGATCACGCTTCGGATCACCGATCTCGATGCCGAGCTCGCGGACCTCGAAGCGCGGCGCCAGGCGGTCGCCCTGTTGCCCGCCGACGACGTGACCCGGCAGCCGGAGCTCCAGCGGATCGACCAGGCGAGGAGCGTGGTCGTCGCAGAACGAAACAGCCAGCTCGGCGAAGAGCGCACGGCGCAGCGCGAGTTGAACAACATCGAAGCCGAGCTCGCCTCCCAGCTCCCGGCGGCGAAGATCCTACGAGAGGCGGGTGTGCCTCAGGTCGACAACGGCCTGCCGCAGAATTGGGTCTACCTCGCCGCGGTGATCGTCGGTCTCGGCGGCGGTCTCGTGGCGGCGTTCCTCTCGATTCGGCTCGACCGAACCGCTGGAGCCGCCCGCGACGTCGAGCTCGCGCTGGAGACGTCGGTGCTCGGCCGGATCCCAGATCTCGGTCTTCGGTCCCGCTTCGAAGGTCGGAACCTCGTCATGCTCAGCCGATCGCGTTCGAGCCGGCACCAGATGTCGAGAGAGGCCTACCGCCGTCTGCGCTCCACCATCCAGTTCATCCTGGCGAACGAAGAAGCAACAGCCATCACGTTCACGAGCTCCATGGCCGGCGAAGGCAAGTCGGTCACGGCCGGCAATCTCGCTGTTGCCCTGGTCGACGCAGGTACCCAGGTTGCCCTGATCAATGCCGACATGCGGAGACCGACGACGGAGATCCTGTTCGGGATCGACAACACGCAGGGACTCTCCGAGTTCCTGGGCGCGGCGACGGATGATCTGCACTACGTCTTCGTTGATGGCTACGACGACCGGCTGCTCATCGTGCCCAGTGGTCCGATTCCGGCGAACCCCGGCGAGCTGATCTCGTCGGATCGGTTCTCGTCGATGATCAAGGACATCAAGGACGCCGGCTACACGGTGATCGTCGACACGCCGCCGGTCAACGCCACGGCGGATGCGCTCGCGACGAGCCGGGCCGTCGATGGTGCGATCATCGTCGTCGACGGGCGCGTCACGTCGATCCCCGAGCTTCTGTCGGTCAAGCGCGACCTCGACAACTCGGGCCTCGAGGTGCTCGGCGCCGTACTCAACCGCGATCGTTCGGAGACGGGTCGTCGCTGGCGTCGGCGCCGGAATCGCTACGCCTACGCCGAGGCCGCGTCGGGCGCGGCTCGGGCAGCGGCCGAGGCGAAGCCTGCAAGGATCTCGTCGGGTGCGCGGCCTGATCGGCCAAGCTGAGCGGTCACATCGACTCAGGGAGGGCGGGCCGTGACCTGGCAACAATGGGTAGGTATGCACCGATGATCACGGTGCCAAGGCGGGCAGAGATGACAACACAGGGGCTGGTGAGCGGTCGGAGTTCCATGACCGGACTCATCCGAAAGAACATCCATCTGATCAGGTACGCGATCATCGGGGCCGGGGCCGTGGCAGTCGACCTCGGGGTCTTCCTCCTGGCCTTCAACGTTGCTGACTGGTCCGTCCTCGCATCGCAGTCGGTCAGCGTCGCGCTGGCGGTCCTGTTCAGTTTCACGCTCAACGCCTTCTGGAACTTCGGCACGACCGACCGACTCATCCTGCGGTTCCTGTCGTTCTGCGCAGTCAGCTTCGTCGGCTACCTCATCGGATTGGCGGTCATCGCGGCCGTCGAGTCGATCATCGGTAACGTCAACCTCGGTAAGGTCGCGTCGCTTCCGGTCGTGTTCGTCGCGCAGTATGCGATCAACAACCGCACGTCGTTCCGTCGCGAGAGAGGTCATCGTGAGTGAATCCCATCGGGTGGCGATCGTCGGTGCCGGCTTCACGGGCCTGACCGCTGCGTATCGGCTGGCCAAGGCCGGCGTCGAGGTGACGGTCTACGAAGCAGGCGACACCGTCGGTGGTCTCGCCGGCGGATTCGAGGTCCAGGGGTTGCCCCTGGAACGCGCCTACCACTTCCTCTACAAGACCGACGCCGACATGCTGGCGTTGGCGGATCGGGAGACCGCTTGCCATCCGTCGTCAGACCTACTACGACGGTGTTCTCT
>JAHDHM010000148.1 GCA_020631315.1 Acidimicrobiales bacterium | reverse complement strand
CTGATCGACCCCGACGTCGTCAGCGGCTCGTTGACCGACGCCACTACCTCGTCGATCCTGCTCCACGAAGACCCGGCGGCGGACCTCGGGGTCGGACCGGGCGACTCGGTCACCGTCGACTTCGCCAGCGGCGAATCGACCACGCTCACCGTCGCCGCGATCTACGCCGATCCGCTGATCCTCGGCAACTGGGTGATCGACATCGCGACGTGGGACGAGTACTTCACGCTCGATGCCGACCTGTTCGTGGCCGCGAAGATCGCAGACGGTGTCTCGATCGACGCCGCCACGGCCCGACTCGACGGCATCGCCGAGGACTTCCCACAGGTCGTGGTCGAGAGCCAGGCCGAGTTCCGACAGAGCCAGGAGAGCCAGGTCGACTCGTTCCTCGTGATCATCAACGCCTTCCTGGCGTTGGCGCTGCTCATCGCCGTGCTCGGTATCGCCATCACCATGACGCTCGTCGTGTTCGAGCGCACTCGTGAGATCGGCCTCCTCCGGGCGGTGGGCATGACCTCGAGCCAGGCCGGGTCGATGATCCGGTGGGAGTCGGCCATCGTCGCCGTCTTCGGTGCGCTCCTCGGCACCGTCGTCGGCGTGCTGTTCGGCTGGGCAGCCGTGACGGCGTTGCCGGAGTCGATCGTGAACACCTTCGCAGTGCCGTGGGGCAGCCTGATCGTGTACATCGTGATCGCCGCCATCGCAGGTCTGATCGCCGGCATCTACCCGGCGATGCGGGCGAGCCGCATGAACGTGCTCGACGCGATCAGCCACCTGTAGTTCGGTCGACCTCAACGTCGACAGAGCCACCCCCTCAGGTGGGCACGGCCGGGACACCTTCGGGAGTCCCGGCCGTGTCGCGTCCGCTGATGTTTCGCCAGACGAGGCCATAGCCTCGGGCCATGGCCTTGGATCCGACGTCGCTGTCCGACGAAGTGCTCGAGTTCCTGCGGGAACGGCACCTCGCCACGCTTTCGATCGTGCGACCCGACGGCACCCCGCACGTCACGCCGGTCGGCTTCACCTGGGACGACGAGGCCCAGCTCGCGCGAGTCATCACCTGGACCGGGTCGAAGAAGGCGCGCCTGCTCATGGCCAACCCCGGCCCGGTCGCGGTGAGTCAGGTCGACGGCGGCCGCTGGCTGACCGTCGAGGGCAACGCCACCGTCGCCACCGACCCGGAAGCGTGCCGCGAAGGCACCACCCGCTACGCCCAGCGATACCGGGAACCGAAGGATCGAGACGACCGCGCGGTCATCGAGATCGCCGTCACCCGGATCATGGGTCGGGCCTGAACCGATGAGCCCTGCGGGATATTCGGGCACCCCGCTACCGAAGAAGCTCGGCATCGGCGCCGGCCACGTCGTGGCGGCCCTCGACCCGCCCGACGACCTCGGGGCACTGCTCGACCCTCTGCCCGACGGCGTCGTCCTGCGCACCGATCTACGTGCCCGACCCGACGTGGTGCTGCACTTCTGTGTCGAACGGCGCGAGTTCGAACGCCGACTTCCACAACTCGGTCGCAAGGTGTTCCCCGGCGGTGCGATCTGGATCGCCTGGCCGAAGAAGGCCTCGAAGGTCCCGACCGACATGACCGAGGACGTCGTGCGCGAGGTCGCACTGCCCACCGGTCTCGTCGACAACAAGGTGTGCGCCATCGACGCCACCTGGTCGGGTCTGCGCCTCGTCTGGCGCAAGGAACTCAGAACCGGCGCCTGCCCGATCTGAGCGTGCCCCGATACGCATCGGGCGAACCGTTGCGAGCGGGACGTTGCCCGCTGCGGCCCGGCTCGGCGCGTTCCACTGCGTCAGGGGGCGGGTCGCCGGGCTGACAACGGGGGCACCAGTAGGTGACACGGACCAGGTCGTCGCCGTGTTCGATGCGGCGGATCGTGGCGTGACAGCGCGGGCAGTCCCGACCTCCGCGGCCGTAGACGGCCAGGCCACCTCGGAACGTCTGTCGTCGAACTCGGCCGAGGTTCGCCGCCAGCAACTCGGCACCCGTCTCGTACAAGGCGGTCCGCCGCTCGACGTCGAGTGAACCGAGGGTGGCGAACGGGCTCGTCCTCCGGAACCACAGGGTCTCGGACTTGTAGACGTTGCCGATGCCCGCAGCCAGCGTCTGGTCGAGCAGCACGTCGGCGACCTGACGTTCCTGGTCCGTGGCATCGAGGCGGCGATGGACCTCGACCATGTCGACCGGCGGGACACACAGGTCGGGCCCGATGCGCTCCCACGGCCGTTCACCCGGTTCGGTCGGGTGGTAGAGCGCCACCGTCGGGGCCCGGAAGCACACCGCCTGGAAGCCGTCGACCTCGACCATCGCTCGCATGGCACCGGGTTCGTCCCGCCAGCGTTGCCCGGTCTCGTACAGGTGCCACTCCCCCGTCATCTGGAGGTGGGTGTGGAGGATCACCCCGTCGTCGAATGTGATGAGCAGGTGCTTGCCGGCCGCCTCGACCGACGAGACGGTGATGCCGGGTCGCGGGCCCTTCTTGCGGTTCTGGTGCACCCGGAGGTCGGTGACCTGCTGGCCGAGCAGAGCCGGCCGCAGGCGGGCAGCGGCGTTCCAGAGCGTGTCGCCCTCAGGCACGGAACGTGGGGCCCTTGTAACCGGGAGCGAAGCCGCGCTGCACGAGCGCGTCGGCGAGCTCCGAGCCGAGCGATGGTTCGCCGTCGATCTTGGCGATCTCCAGTGAGCCGAGACGGCGGGCCTGCACGGCTTCCTTGACCACGTCGATCCAGTCGTCGACGTGCTCGAGGGTGCCGTCGAAGGTGACCATGGACCGGCCCCCGCGCTCGATGAACAACACGGCCTCGCCATCGCGCAGCACGAGATGAGCGCCCGCCGAACGCGACGGCCGCCCACCCGACGACGGCCACGGCAGCGTCGCCCCGAACGGCTGTGCCGGGTCGACCGCCGACAGCAGATCGACCTGCGGATGGTCGGCCGGCTCGCGATGCTCACGGAGTCGGTCGACAGCACCAGGCGTCGCGAACTGGGCGCCGCCGAGACCGGCGACGAAGTAGCCACGACGCACCTGACCCCGTTCCTCCAAGGCGCGCAACACCGGGTACACACCGGCGAACCCGCCAGGCACGCCGTCGGCCAAGGCTCCCTCGCGGGTCAGCACACCGTGGCGCTCGATCAGCTGCAGCGCCTGGAAGTGGGACCGCTCGGTCGGCGACGGCGGGTTCGCGAACAGGTGCGCCGTCGTCGACCATCGACCGGCAGCGCTCGGTGGTCCGACGCGCGTCAGCTGCCCAGGCCGGGGACGGCCACGGCGTCCGGAGTTGGTCTTTCGCTTCGAACCTCCGGCCAACATCGACCGGACCGGAGCGAACGTGTCGTTGGTGACCTCGCCAGCCCAGACGAGGTCCCACAGTGCCGCCAGGACGGCGGCCTCGTCGGCGAGCCCGGAAGTGGAGAACAGCTCCGGCCAGAACGATGCGCCGCGTTCGGTCAGGTGAGTCCTCAGGGCGACGTGAACCGGGTCGTCCAGCGTGGGTTCCGGCGGATCGAGCAGGAGCGGCGCCTGATCGCGGAAGCACAGCCGGAGCCGGCCGTCACCGCTGCCGAGGCCACCCGCGCCCGTCCACACGACCACGCCCGACGCGAGCAGTGCGTCGAGGTCGGCGGGCGAGTAGGTGCGGACACGCCCCGGCAGCACGTCGGCCTCGAGGACCGATGCCGGAATGGCCGCGCCCTGCAGCTGCACCAGCACCTCGGACAGGGCGTCGGGGCCACGCTTGGGTCGCTGCAGCCCGTGCCATTGCGGCAGGAAGCGAGCGAGTGCGTCGGCCTCGACGGGTTCGACCTCGCGTCGGAGCGCGGCGAGCGAACGTCGACGCAGGCTGCGCAGCACGTCGACGTCGCACCACTCGCGCTCGCGCCCTTCGGGCCGGAACTCGCCGTGGGTGAGGCGGCCGAGCACGGCCAGCCGCTGCGCTGCGTCGCGGACACGATCGATTGGCACACCCCAGCGCCGGGCCGGTTCGGCAGGCACGAACGGCCCGTGTGATCGGGCGTACTTGGCGAGCATATCGCCGAGCGGGTCGGCGACCGGTTCGGTGAACACCGCGGGCAGACCGACCGGCAGCGCGGTACCGAGCGCGTCGCGAAACCGCGCCGCATCCTCTGCCGCCACCCAACGCTGCTCACCGGCGATGCCGAGCTCGATGACTCGTCGTTCTTCGACGAGCTGTTGCAGCGGACCCTCGACGGGGATCTCGGCCCGAGCCGTGAGTTCCTCCGTGGTCAGGTCGCCGATGCGGCGCAGGAGATCAGTGAGTTCGTCGGCGTCGCGGGCCCGACGCCCGTCGACGAGGCACTGGAGTTCGAGCTCGAGGTCCGCGAGAACACCGGGGTCGATCAGCTCGCGCAGCTCCTCGGCCCCGAGCAGATCGCGCAACAGATCGCGGTCCAACGCCAGCGCGGTGGCTCGCCGTTCGGCCAACGGCGCGTCGCCCTCGTACATGTACGTGGCGATCCAGTTGAACAGCAGCGACTGGGCCATCGGCGAGGCGCCATCGGTGTCGACCGGCACCATGCGCACCTTGCGGCTGGACAGTTCGGTCAGCAGTTCACGCAACGCCGGCACATCGAAGACCTCCTGCAGGCACTCACGTGAGGTCTCCAGCAGCATCGGGAACGACGGATAGCGACTTGCGACCTGCAGCAGGTTCGCCGACCGTTGCCGCTGCTGCCACAGCGGAGTCCGCTGCCCTGGCCGACGCCGCGGCAACAGCAACGCTCGCCCGGCGATCTCACGGAAGCGCGAGGCGAACATCGCCGTCGACGGCAGCTGTGCCATCAGCAGGTCCTCGACCTCGTCGGGGTCGAGGAGCAGGTCGTCGACGGGGATCCGATCCTCGGTCTCGGGCAACCGCAGCACGATGCCGTCGTCGGACCACATGGTGTCGACCGGCAGGTCGAAGCGTTCCTCCAGACGTGACTGGAGCGCGACGGCCCAGGGTGCATGGACCCGCGCCCCGAACGGGGTGAGGACGCAGACGCGCCAGTCGCCGATCTCGTCCCGGAAGCGTTCGACGACGATGGTCTTGTCGTCGGGGACGACGCCGGTCGCGGCGCGCTGTTCGTCGAGGTAGAGCAGGAGGTTGCTGGCGGCCTTGCGATCGAGACCACTTCGACGGTGCAGCTCGTCGATCGTGTCGTCCAGAGCGCCGGTGGCCAGCGCTCCTTCGACGTCGGGAGGCAGGTCGTCGAGCACGTCGCGGGTGTAGGCGCCGATGGCCCGGCCGAGTTCGAGCGGTCGGCCGGGACCGTCGCCGTGCCAGAACGGCATCTTCCCCGGCTGACCCGGGGCGGGCGACACGACGACGCGGTCGTGGGTGATCTCCTCGATCCGCCAGGTGGACGCACCCAGCAGGAACGTCTCACCGGCGCGGGACTCGTAGACCATCTCCTCGTCGAGCTCACCGACGCGCTTGCCGTCGGTGAGGTGCACGCCGTACAGCCCACGATCGGGGATGGTCCCGGCGTTGGTGACCGCGAGTCGGCCGGCACCCTGACGACCGCGCACCGTCCCCGCGACGCGGTCCCACACGATGCGAGGACGCAGTTCGGAGAACTCATCGCTCGGATAGCGTCCCGACAACATGTCGAGCACCGCCTCGAACGCCTCCTCGGAGAGCTCGGCGTACGGCGCGGCACGACGGATCAGTTCGAGCAGCTCGTCGGTCTGACGCTCCTCGATGGCCACCATGGCCACGATCTGCTGGGCCAGCACGTCGAGCGGGTTCCGTGGGTAACGCGTCCGTTCGATGTGACCCGACTGCATTCGTTCGACGACGACGGCAGCTTCGAGCACGTCGCCGCGATGCTTGGGGAACACCTTGCCGACACTCGGCGCACCCACTTGGTGACCGGCACGACCGATCCGCTGCAGCCCCGACGACACCGAGTGCGGCGACTCGACCTGGATCACGAGATCGACCGCACCCATGTCGATGCCCAGCTCCAACGAGCTGGTGGCCACGAGCGCGCGGAGCTGACCGGACTTCAGCTCGTCCTCGATACGGAGACGCTGCTCGCGGCTCAGCGAACCGTGGTGTGCCTTGACCAGCTCGTCGCCCTCGTCGGGGCTGGTGCCGTCGAACGCATCGCCGCGATTGGTGCCCTCGAGGTGCAGCTCGTTGAGGCGACTGGCGAGACGTTCGGCCAGCCGTCGGGCGTTGACGAAGATGAGCGTGCTGCGATGCTGGAGGATCAGCTCCAACAGCCGCGGATGCACCGAGGGCCAGATCGAGTTCCTCGGACTCTCCTCGCCGAGGTCAGCGCCACGAGCCGGCTCGGCCATGTCCTCGACCGGGACGATGACCTCGATGTCGAGCGTCTTCGTGGAGCCCACGTCGACGATGGCCACGTCTCGAGGTGCCCCGTTCTCGTGGCCGCCGAGGAAGCGAGCGATCTCGTCGAGCGGGCGCTGTGTGGCCGACAGCGCGATGCGCTGGGGTCGTGTGTCGGTGATCTCCTCGAGACGCTCCAACGACAACGCCAGATGGCTGCCCCGCTTCGTGGCCGCCACCGAGTGGATCTCATCGATGATCACGTACTCGACGCCGCGGAGCGCCTCACGTGCCTGCGACGTGAGCATCAGGTACAGCGACTCGGGCGTCGTGATGAGGATGTCGGGCGGACGCTTCGCGATCCGGCGACGCTCGTCAGCAGGGGTGTCGCCGGTGCGCACCGCGACCGTCGGTTCGTGCACTTCTGCGCCGATGCGTTCGGCGGCCAGCGAGATGCCACGCAGCGGCGCTCGCAGGTTCTTCTCGACGTCGACGGCGAGCGCCCGAAGCGGCGAGATGTAGAGCACCCGGCATCGACGGTCCTGCTCGGGTACCTCGCGGGTCATGACCTGGTCGATGCCCCACAGGAACGCGGCGAGGGTCTTGCCCGAACCGGTCGGGGCCAGGATCAGCGAATGACGCCCCTCCGAGATGGCATCCCAGCCCTGCACCTGCGCCGACGTCGGCGCCGGAAAGGTGAGGTCGAACCACTCGCGCACCACGGGCGAGAACCGCTGCATCACCTCCGCAGCCGCCTCCGGGTCAGCCAGTGCGCGGGCCGCTCCAGGGTTGCGTGTCTCGTCGGCGGCCATGGCCGCAGCCTACGGAAGGGGTGAGACGTCGCCGCTCCGGCTTCGCCGGCCAGCTGGATAGTGTCCGGACATGGGTCGCTACATGGAGCCGGAGTTCCTGCCCTGGGACGGGCGACGGGTGCCCGTCACGTTCCTCGCCGGCTACCTCGGCTCGGGTAAGACGACGCTCGTCAACTCGGTGCTCGCAACCACGGACCGGCCCGTCGCCGTGTTCGTGAACGACGTCGGCGCCGTGAACATCGACGCCAAACTCATCCGGCGGCTGTCGGGCGACACGCTCGAGCTGACGGACGGCTGTGTCTGTTGCAGCCTCAGCGACGGTTTCGGGGCCGCGTTCGACCTGTTGCGTGCACGCGCCGAGCCGCCTGACCACCTCATCATCGAACTCAGCGGCGTCGCCGACCCGATCCGAGTGCTCCCGTGGGGACGCTCAGCCGGCTTCCGGCTCGACGGCGTCGTCACGATGATCGACGCCGTCCACCACCTCGAACGCATCGCCGACCCCATCATCGGTCACACTCTCGACGCCCAGGTCGCCGCAGCTGACCTCCTCGTGATCACCAAAGCCGCCGACGTCGCCCCCTCCACCGTCGCCGAACTGAAGCGCCGACTCGCCGACCGTGCGCCACAGACACCGATCGTCGACGCCGCCGAACACGATCCCGCGTCGACGCTGCAACTCGGCGGCCGCCGACCCGGCGGTGTCACCGCACTACCGACCGCGACCCTGTTCGACCCCCATGTCACCGAGATCGTCGAGCTTCCCGACCCGATCGACCTCACCGAACTCGAACGACGCCTCGACGCGCTGCCCGGCGACACCATGCGTGCCAAGGGCGTCGCCGTCGACCCCGACGGCCAGCGTCACCTCGTCCAGGTCGTCGGCCGCCGGCGCAGCATCACCGTGCTCCCCGCATCAGAGGACGAACCTCCGACCGACCTGGTCGTGATCCGCCTGCCCCGCTGAACTGCTCCCGCAGCTACTCGGCCGATCTTCCGGGCCGATCCGCACGGCTACTCGGCCATGGCCTCC
>JAHDHM010000147.1 GCA_020631315.1 Acidimicrobiales bacterium | reverse complement strand
TGCGCGACGGCGACAGCGGCTGGGTCGTCGAGCCCCACGTCGATGCGCTCGCAGCGGCGATCCGAGCTGCCTGCGCCGACCCTGTTGCAGCGCGCCGACGAGGCCACCGCGGCCACGGCGCTCAGCGACATGTCAACTGGGGTGACGTGACACGTCGACTCCTGCGCGCTTCGGGAGGACACACCGTGGAACGCAACGTCACGCGCCACCACTCGCCATCTCGGAACCGACCGAAGCTGGTCGCCCTCAACACCTTCACCGCACATCAGCCGCAGGGTGGCGGGGCACTACGGGCGTTCCATCTCGGGCGCGGGCTCACACAGGACTTCGACGTCCACCTCCTCTCACTCACCGAGGCACACCACGAACCGTGGGCGGTGACATCAGCCCCAGGTTTCACCGAGATCGCGGTGCCGAGGACCGCCGAGCACGTCGCCTTCGAACACGAGCACGGCGCCCGGATCGGGATCCCGACCGGGGATCTGCACGGTGGTCTCGGCATCCACCTCACGCCCAGCTACCTGCGACAGCTGCGTCGGCTGACCTCCGACGCCGACGTCGTCGTGTTGTCACACCCGTACTTGGAGCCGGCGCTCGACCTCGCCGGCGTCGACGTGCCGGTCGTCTACGACGCCTACAACGTCGAGGTCCGCCTGAAGGACCAGATGTTCCCGAACACCGAGGCGGGCGACGCGGCGGTCCGCGACGTCCGGCGCGTCGAGGCGGACACGATCGCGATGTCGAACGTCATCGCTGCGTGCTCCGACGAGGACCGTCGGATGTTCGAAGCCGTCTTCGGTCCGACGCCACCGATCACGGTCGTCCCGAACGGCACCGACGTCGACGCCATCGCGTTCGTCCACGGCAGCGACCGTCGACGTGTCCGGCAACGGTGGCTCGAGTCGATGGGGGCCGATCCGGCGACGCGCATCGGCGTGTTCCTCGCGAGTTGGCACCAACCGAACCTCGATGCGGCCGAGGTGCTCCACGAGCTCGCCCCCGAACACCCGGACGTGCTGTTCGTGATGGTCGGCAGTCACGTCCACGCCTTCGAGGGCAGGCAGCTGCCGCGCAACGTGCTGCAGATGGGCCTCATCGGTGACGCCACGAAGCGGGTGCTGCTGGCTGCAGCGGACGTCGGCCTGAACCCGATGGACACCGGCAGCGGCACCAACCTGAAGATGGTCGAATACCTCGCCAGCGGGATGATGACGCTGTCGACCCCGATCGGCGCACGTGGTCTGCCGCCCGAAGCGGGCGACACCTATCGCCTCGCCGAGCTGGAGGACTTCTCCTCTGCGCTCGCAGATCTGTTGCGCTTCGACAGCGATCAGCCCGAGGAGATCGATCGGGCGCTTCGTGCCCGTTCCCTGGTCGAGGAGCGTTACGGCTGGCGCCCCATCGCCCGCGAGTGGGGCGGAGCGATCCTGGAACACGCGCTCGGCGTCACCCGAGGGTGAGCGCGGCGGCCCCTACGTGCGAGGCCGCGCAGCAACGCGTCGGCTCAGCCGAAGTCGTGCGGGGTGACGTCGCTGAAGCGTGCGTCGGTCCGGCTGTACCCCTGGTAGCCCGTGCCCTCGCCGACCACCACGAAGGGGATGATGCGCCCGAGCTTGTCGAACACGTGCAGGCCACTCGAGTCCAGGATCTCCGTGGCCAGCCGATATGAGCCGGGCTGCACCATCAGATCGTCGATCTGGATGTCCATGTAGGACTGGCCAGGCCTGAACGTGCCGGTCTGGAGGTGACCCCGGGTCGTCACACCTGTGACGTGGGCGCCGTTCTCGTGGAACACGTCGATCGAGATGATCGGGTCGGTGACCTCGACCACCGTGTCCAGCCAGACCCGCAGCACCACCGGCTGGCCGGTGGTGGCGTGAGGCACCCGCTCCCATCCGGTCGACAGCGTGTCGACGTGGATGAGGCGGATCTCGCCGGTGCCCTGGTGGTCGTGTTCGAGCTCGGCTCGTGCCGCGTCGTGCTCGGCCATCTCGTCGCTGCGGCGCTCCGCCTCGTCGGCGTTGACCGCCGAGAGGTAGCTCTGGCACACCTCGGCAGCCGGCCCGACCTCGATCAGTCGGCCGTGGTCGAGCCAGGCGACGCGCTCGCACATCATCTCGACGAGGTTGAGCGAGTGCGACACGAACACGATCGTGACGCCTTCACGTCGCAGCCGATACATGTGCTCCAGGCAGCGGCGCTGGAACTCCTCGTCACCGACGGCCATCACCTCGTCGACGAGGAGGATCTCCGGCTCGACGTGCACCGACACGGCGAACCCGAGGCGCACGTACATGCCCGAGGAGTAGACCTTCACCGGCTGGTCGATGAAGTCCTGCAGACCCGCGAACTCGACGATCTCGTCGACGTTGCGACGCATCTCCTTCTTCGCGATGCCGAGCATCGCGCCGTTGAGGTAGATGTTCTCGCGACCCGTGAGGTCGGGGTGGAAACCCGACCCGAGCTCGAGCAGGGCCGAGATGCGGCCGCGGGTGGTGACCGAGCCACTGCTCGGTTGGTGGATGCCGGCCATGAGGCGCAGCAGCGTGGACTTGCCCGAACCGTTGTGGCCGATGAGGCCGTAGGTGCTCCCCGACGGGATCTCGAGCGACACGTCGCGCACCGCCTCGAAGCCCCGGTTCGGGTTCCGGTTCCGGCGGGTCGTGAAGAGCTCCTTGAGGCTCGTCGCTCGGTCTTCCTGGAGCAGGAACCGCTTCGAGACCCGGTCGACCTCGATCGCCACATCGGCGCGCTGAGGCTCGGCCCTTCCGGTGAGGTCGGCGGCGTCGGTCATCTCACAGCTCCTCGGAGATGTCGACGGACTTGCGCACGAAGTAGGTCCACCCGGCGACGAAGACCACCACTGCGGCGACGCCGATGACGCCGAGCCGGGCCCAGTTGACCTCGCCGGCGTAGGTGGCGTCCCGCGCGGCGTTCACGAACTGCACCATCGGGTTGAACTCGATGATGTCGCGCAGCGGCAGACCCCACTCCTCCTCCGGGATGATCTCGGGCGGGTAGACGATCGGCACGAGGAAGAACACGGCGTTGAGCACCACGCCGACGAGGTAGCGCACGTCTCTGAAGTGGGCGTTGGCGATGCTCACGAAGAAGCCCACACCGAGCCCGACGAGCATCGTGCAGGCCAACACGTACGGCAGCGTCAGCATCGCCCACGACGCGTTGCCGATGGCGATCATGATGACGAGCAGGATCCCGGCTTCGATGAGCGACTGGACGATCGCGGCGAGCGCACCGCCGAAGATCGCGGCGTCGGCCGGGAAGTGGATCTTGCGGAGCAGGTCGGCGACGCCGGCGAGCCAGTCCATCGGCCCGTTCACCATCGAGGCGAACACGTTCCAGACGACGAGGCCGCTGAACAGATAGAGGGCGAAGATCTTGCTGCCGTCGCCAGCCGCGGGCGGTTCCGCCCGCAGGAACACGCTGAAGACCAGCGAGTAGATGAGGATCGTCGTCAGCGGATTGATCAGCGACCACAGCCAGCCCAGGAGGCTGCGCCGGTACCGCGCCTTCAGCTCTCGCTGAGCGAAGTTGGCGACCAGCGGGCGGTTCGCCCAGATGGTCTGGAGCTGCGTCATCGTCCGAAGAGGGTACCGGCCGGTCGTTCGGCCGATGTGGGACCTACAGCCCTGCGACGAACGCGTCGACGAGCCGATCGAGCGAGTCGGCGTGATGCGGCAGACGCAGGTCGAGTGCTCGCAGCACCGCATCGTCGAGCACCGAGTACCGAGGACGGGGCGCCGGTCGAGGCGGATCCAGCTCTGTGGTCGGGATGGGACTCACGAGCGCCGGATCGTGTCCGGCGGCGGCGAGGATCGAACGGATCCACTCGAACCAGTTCGTCGCGCCCTGGTTCACGCCGTGCACGATGCCGGTCACGCCCTCGTCGGCGAGTCGGATCAACAGCGGTGCCAGGTCCTCGACGAACGTCGGCGAGCCGAACTGGTCGTCCACGAACGTGAGTGGTGTGTCGTTCGCGGCGAGCCGTAGCACTGTCGACACGATGTTCGCCCGACCGGCGCCGGCGAGCCACGCGGTTCGCACGACGGTGTCCTGGGGCCTCAGTTCCCGCTCGCCCGCGAGCTTCGTCCTTCCGTAGACCGACGCAGGACCTGTCGGGTCCCACTCGGTCCATGGCCGATCGCCGCCCGAGGGCTCGCCTGAGAACACATCGGCGGGCTCGCCTGAGAACACATAGTCGGTCGAGACCGAGATGATCCGGGCGCCGGTGACCTCGGCGGCTTCGGCGAGCCACCGGCACGACAGGGTGTTGCCGGCGATGGCGGCGTCGACCTCCGTCTCGCACAGGTCGACCGCGGTCATGGCCGCACAGTTGACGATCACGTCGGGCTGATGTGCAGCGACTGCCTCGTGGACCGAGGCGCGATCGGCCACGTCGAGGTCGGCGCGCGTCAGCGCGATCGAGTCCGGAGCGAGGCGGTGCACCTCGGCACCGAGCTGGCCGCCGGCGCCGGTGACGAGAAGACGTGGGCTCATGGTCTTGAGTGTGGCTGCGACGAGGGTGGCGTGCGCTGAGGGCTCAGGCGGTGCGTCGCGTCAGGAACGACGCGAACGCCACCAGTCGTCGTTGTCGCGGTACCAGGCCACGGTGCGCTCGAGGCCCTCGTCGATCTCCATCTGGGGCTGCCAGCCGAGCTCGGCGATGCGGTCGAGGGAGATCGAGTAGCGCTGGTCGTGTCCGAGTCGATCTTCGACCCGTTCGATGAGCGACTCGTCGGCTCCGCACAGCTCGATGAGGCGGTGGGTCAGCTCGACGTTCGACAGCTCGGCGGTGCCGCCGACGTTGTAGATCTCGCCGGCGACGCCCTTGCGCAGGACGGTGTCGACGGCAGCGCAGTGATCGTCGACGTACAGCCAGTCGCGGACGTTGGAGCCATCGCCGTACAGCGGCACGGACTTGCCCTGGAAGAGGTTGGTCACGAAGAGCGGGATGACCTTCTCCGGGAACTGGAAGGGCCCGTAGTTGTTCGAGGCTCGGGTCACCGAGACGTTCAGACCGAAGGTCGTGTGGTAGCCGAGGGCGATCAGGTCGGAACCGGCCTTCGACGCGCTGTAGGGCGAGCTCGGCTCGAGCAGGTCGGTCTCGACGAACGAGCCCTCGAGGCGGGAGCCGTAGACCTCGTCGGTCGACACGTGCAGGAAGCGGGGCAGCTCGATCTGCCGGGCGACGTCACACAGGACGTTGGTGCCCATGCAGTTCGTACGGATGAACGCGTCCGGGTCCACGATCGAGCGGTCGACGTGCGACTCGGCCGCGAAGTGGACGACGGCGTCGTGACCGGGCATGACGTCGCCGACGACCTCGCGGTCGGCGATGTCGCCCTTCACGAACGTGACGCGGGGGTTGTCGACGAGGTCAGCGATCGTGTCGACGCCACCGGCGTAGGTGAGGGCGTCGAGGATCGTGACGTGGTCGTCGGAGGTCGCGAGGACCCGGCGGACGTAGTTCGATCCGATGAAACCGGCCGCGCCGGTGACGAGCATCTTCATGGGACTGGTTCTCCGGATCTCAGGTTCGCAGGGAGAAGTGGGGCTGCCACATGGGTTCGATCTGCTTGCGACGCGGGTTGTCGCGGTCGCGCTGCGACATCACCGGATCCTCGACACCCCAGTTGGCGTCGATGTCCGGATCGTCCCACGCCACGCCCAGCTCGTCGGCTGGGTTGTAGTAGCCGTCGACGAGGTAGGTGATCGTCATGTCGGTGAGGGCTGCGAAGCCATGGGCGACACCCGGTGGGATGTACAGGCCGCGGTGGTCATCGCCGCCGAGGTCGACCTCTTCGGTCGCGCCGTCGGTCGGGCTGCCCTGGCGCAGGTCGTGCAGGACAGCTCGGGCGGAGCCGAACGGCACGTACCAGTAGTCGCTCTGGTGCAGGTGATAGTGCAGGCCGACCAGCGAGTTGGCCGTGCGGTCGGCCCGGTTCGACTGGATCATCTCGCGACCGCCGCCGGGGATGAACTGACGCCGGAAGGTCTCGACGAAGAGCCCTCGGTCGTCACGATGGACGGTCGGGTACACGTGGTACACGCCGTCGATCAGGTCGGATGCGATCACCTCTGCCATGTGGTTCCTGTCGACCGATCAGGACCCGACCTTCAGCGATTGAGGTCACACGGGTCGAACGGACACCACGTCGCCCACCGACAGCGTCTGCTCCCCGTCACGGGTCGCGAGGACCAGACGGCCCTCGGTGTCGATGGCGACGACCTCGCCGTGCACCGCGCCACTGTCCGTCTGGACGTCGACAGCACGTCCGATGAGACCCGAGGCCGACGTCATCGCCGCAGCCAACCGCCCGACGCCGTGCTCCGAGACCTCGCCGAGCACCGTCTCCAGCTCGACGAGCACCGCTCGTGCGAACTCATCGGCGTCGGGTGCTGCATCACAGAGCTCGTCGAGCACACACACCGCACGCCCGAGATCGGCCGCCCGTTCCGGTACCGGCCTGAGGTTCACGCCGATGCCGACCACGGCCACGGGCCCCGACGGACCCGCGACCAGCTCACCGAGCAGGCCGGCGAGCTTCGGCGGCGTCCCATCGGCACCGACCGGGCCGATCAGGTCGTTCGGCCACTTCATCGACACGTCGGCGCCGAGCGCGCTGCACGCCCGCCACGCGGCGAGTCCCACCATCGACGCGAGCACAGAGGCCGATCGGCCGACGCTCTCGTCGACGGCGAGCGCCACCGACATCATCAACCCCGACCCCGGCGGCGCCTCCCAGGTCCGGTCCCGACGCCCACGACCGGCGGTCTGGTGATCGGTGCGCAACACGTAGTCGGGCCGGAGGCCGTCGCGGATCCAGGCGGCGAGGTCCACGTTCGTCGACCCGGTCTCGGCGACCGAGGCCAACCTGAAGCGGGTCCCGGGAACACTCTGCGCCGGAGCTGGTTGCATCACGTCGTCGCCTCCATCGTCGGCCTACGGGCCGTCCAGCGGCTTCTGACAATATGGTCCGGTCCGAGAGGTCGCACCGCGACGGTCCCCTGAAGGTGTCATGTTCAACAAGGTCCTCATCGCCAACCGAGGCGAGATCGCCGTTCGGGTCATTCGCGCCTGCCGTGAGATGGGCGTTCAGTCCGTCGCCGTGTACTCCGAGCTCGATCGCAACGCGCTGCACACACGGCTCGCCGACGAGGCCTACGCGCTGGGCGGCCAGACCGCAGCCGAGAGCTACCTCAACACCGAGGCGATCCTCGACGTCATCGAGCGCAGCGGCGCCGACGCCGTGCATCCGGGCTACGGGTTCTTCTCCGAGAACGCCGACTTCGCCCGCGCCATCACCGAGCGCGGGGTCGCCTTCATCGGCCCGAACCCCGAGGCCATCGAGGTCATGGGCGACAAGATCTCCGCTCGGCACGCGGCCGAGCGCGTCGGCGTGCACGGTGTGCCGGGCACCACCGAGCTCATCACCGATCCGCAGCAGGTCAAGGACTTCGGCGCCGAGTTCGGCTACCCCGTCGCCATCAAGGCCGCGTACGGCGGTGGCGGTCGAGGCATGAAGGTCGTCCACGCCGAGAACGAGGTCGAGGCACAGCTCGAGTCCGCTCAGCGCGAGGCCCTCGCCTACTTCGGGCGTGACGAGGCCTACATGGAGCGCTACCTGACCGCTCCCCGCCACGTCGAGGTCCAGGTCCTCGCCGACCAGCACGGCAACTGCGTCTACCTCGGCACCCGTGACTGCTCGGCACAGCGTCGCCATCAGAAGCTCATCGAGGAGGCTCCGGCCGCCGACATCCCCGACGAGATCATCGCTGCGATGGGCGAGGCCGCCGTCGCCGTCGCCAAGGGCTGTGATTACGTCAACGCCGGCACCGTCGAGTTCCTCTACGAGAACGGCTCCTTCTATTACCTGGAGATGAACACCCGCCTCCAGGTGGAGCACCCGGCCACCGAGCTCATCACCGGGGTCGACCTCGTCGAGATGCAGCTGCGCGTCGCTTCGGGCGAGCCGCTGCCGTTCACCCAGGACGACATCGAGATCCGCGGCCACTCCATCGAGATCCGCATCAACGCCGAGGACCCGGCCGAGGGCGCGTTCCTCCCCTCCCCCGGTCCCATCACCAAGCTGGCCACCCCGGACGGCTTCGGCACGCGCTTCGACACCGGCTACGAGTCCGGCGACG
>JAHDHM010000146.1 GCA_020631315.1 Acidimicrobiales bacterium | reverse complement strand
CCCAGCCGGTGTGCGGCATGCCATGGTCGACGACGACGAATGGCGAAGCCGACTTGGGCTCGCCGCCGACGCCGCGGTGCTGGTGCGACCCGACCAACACATCGCATGGCGCGCTGCGTCAGCTTCAGCGGACCAGCTGGCTGACGTACTCGCTCGACTGTCGATGCGCTGAGCCACCACTCGCCGAAGTGGTCGGTCCGGGTTCGACGCGGGTGGGCCTACTGGCTCCAGACTCAGAGGGATGTCTCGCCTCGTCGTCGCCCTCCTCGGTCTGACGATGCTGGCTGGCGCCTGCGGTTCGAGCTCGACGGTCGACGCCGGGGATGCGCCGGCGGCAACGACGACCACGACCACCGCCGTGCCCATGACCACCGTTCCGCCGCCGACCGCCGCATCAGCGATGACCGCGACGTCGCCACCCACCACCGTTCCACCGACGACGGCGACCTCGACGACCACGACGATCGCCGTGGGCGCCACCGCGGCCGAGTGTCGGCGGATCGAGGACTTCGACGACTCGGCCGGCCAGCGATGGGGCATCGTCAACGACGGTGTGATGGGCGGACGGTCGGAGGGTGCGGCGGCACTGATCGACGGTGTGCTCACCTTCGCCGGCAACATCGAGACCGACGGCGGTGGGTTCTCCTCGATCCGAGGTCTCGTCGAGCAGGATGCGCTCGCCGATGCCGTACGTCTGGTGCTCCGTGTCCGGACCGACGGCCGTGACTACGAACTCCTCGCCGACGACGCTGTGACCGGTCGGGATCGCCGAGTCACGCACTACCAGCCGATTCCCGCAGTGACCGCCGGGGAGTGGGCCGACGTCGAGGTGCCGCTGTTCGACATGGAGGCTCGGGTCTTCGGGCGCACTGTGACCGACCTGCCGTTCGATCCTGCGCTCGCCACGGTGATCGGCGTGATCCTCGCTGATGGCATCGACGGCCCGTTCCTCGTCGAGGTCGACTGGATCGACGCCTGTCCCTGACCCGGCCCGTCTGTGGCGTTTGTCACTTGGAAGCGGGGCACCGTAGCTTTGCGACATGGGCCGACTGATCGGGATGAAGCTCGTCGAGCTGGTCGTCGTCCTGTTCGTCGTCAGCCTCATCAGCTTCCTGCTGCTGTCGCTCGTTCCCGGCGACAACCCCGAACTCCGCATGCTCGGCGACAACGCCACCCCCGAAGCAGTGGCGGAACTCCGTGCCGAACTCGGCCTCGACGACCCCATTCCCGTCCGGTACGTGAGCTGGCTCGGCGACGTGCTGCAGGGTGATCTCGGCCGATCGACGACGGGTAATCAGAATGTCACGGACATCATCCGCGAGCGGCTGCCGATCACCCTCGAACTCGCCGGCCTGTCGCTGCTGATCGGGATGATCTTCGCGGTGCCGCTCGGCGTGGTGAGCGCCTGGCGTGCGGGTGGTCTGGTGGACCGGATCGTCACCTCGAGCAGCTTCGCCGTGCTCAGCCTGCCGAGCTTCCTGGTGGCGATCGTGCTCATCATCGTGTTCGCCGTGCGGCTCAAGTGGCTGCCTGCCGCGCCTGCGTGGGTGCCCTTCACCGAGGACCCGACGCAGAACCTGAAGAACCTGATCCTGCCGGTGTCGGCGATGGCCGTGGGCGAGGTCGCGGTCCTCACCCGTGTGTTGCGCTCCGACATGATCGAGGTGCTGCAGAGCAACTACATCGAGACGGCTCGGGCCAAGGGCATGCCGACGAGGTTCATCCTCCTGCGTCACGCGCTCCCTGCGAGCTTGTTGTCGATGTTGACCCTGGTCGGTCTGCAGATCGCCGGGGCCATGACGGGCGCCGTGGTGATCGAACAGATCTTCGGGCTTCCCGGCCTCGGTCGCACGCTCCTGCTGGCGATCTTCAGCCGTGATCTGGTGGTGGTGCAGGGACTGGTGCTCGTGATCGCCGGCACGTACGTCGTGGTGAACTCGCTGGTCGACCTCACCTACCAACTCGTCGACCCGAGGATCCGTCGCCGTGGCTGAAGTGACTGCGCCAGCCGTTGCCGCCTCGGGCGGCGCACGCCAAGGACACGGTCTGATGTTCTGGAGCGCTGCGGTGTGGCTCGGCCTCGTCCTCGTAGTCGCCCTGCTCTACGACCTGTTGCCGCTCAAGGACCCGACCCGCATCAGCCCGGGGAACAAGTACCAGGGTGTGTTCTCCGAGGGGCACCTGCTCGGCACCGACCAGCTCGGCCGAGACATCCTCGCCCGCCTCGCCGAAGGTGCCCGGATCTCGATGTTCATCGCGCTGCTCACGGTCTTCGTGGGCATCACCGTCGGCGGTCTCATCGGTACGACGGTCGGCTACTTCGGCGGGCGGATCGAGCGGCTCACGATGGCGCTGGTCAACATGGCCCTCTCGTTCCCGTCGCTGATCCTGCTGCTCGGCGTGATCGCTTTCGCCGGTCAGACCCTGCGGAACATCGTGATCGTGTTCTGCGTGCTGTCGGTACCTGGCTACGTCCGGTTCGCCCGCGCCTCGACGCTGTCGCTGAAAGAGCGCGAGTGGGTGCTCGCCAGTCAGATGATGGGCGCCACGCGTCGCCGCATCATCTTCCGCGGCCTCATGCCAGAGGTGCTCATCACGCTGATCACGTTCGGCCTGCTCGCCGTGGGTGGCGTGATCGTGGCCGAAGGCGTCACCGCGTTCCTCGGCGTCGGCGTGCCGCCGCCACGGTCGACGTGGGGTCAGATGATCGCCGACGGGCAGAACGACTTCGATGACGACGTCATCCACACGGCGCTGATACCGGCGACGACGATGTTCTTGACGATCCTCTCGCTGAACCTGGTGGGCGACGGTCTGCGTCGCCGCTTCCAGGTGCGGGAGGCGCAGATCTGAGCCGGGGGGCTCACGACAACAGGGGGACCACATGGACATCACGAAACGACGAGGGTGGCGACAGCTGCTCATCGCGCTGTTGGCGTTGGCGATGGTCGCCGCAGCGTGCAGCAGCGGCGACAGCGACGACACGAGCGGTGGAACCACCGGGGACGACACGGTCACGTCGACCACCGCGGACATCGCGACGGCGACCACGCAAGCGGCACCCGACGAGACCGGCCTCGAGATCCAGCGCGGTGGCGAGGTGACGATCGGCATCGTCGCCGAGTCGACGGGTTGGTACCCGCCGAGTTCGGAGACCGCGTTCTCCGCCGGCTTCCTCGTCATGGATGCCCTCTACGACCGCTGGTTCGACCAGGACGGGAACGGCGACATCATCCCCGTGCTGGCCGCTGAGCGGGCCGAACCGAACATCGACGCCACCCAGTGGACGATGCGGATCCGCGAGGGGATCAGCTTCCACGACGGCACACCGCTGAACGCTCAGGCTGCCGTCGACATGATCGCCCAATGGCACGCAGGGCCCTTCGGCGCCAGCTCGACCATCGAGACCGCCGAGGTCGTCGACGAGTACACGGTTCGGTACATCCTGAAGGCGCCGGACCCGGCGTTCGAGGGTGTGCTGTCCGGTATCTCGACCGGCGCCGCGTTCTCCCCGACCGCCGGCCTGGCGTTCGGCCCCGAGGACAGTGTCGAGAACCCGGTCGGTACCGGCCCGTTCATGTTCGAGTCGTGGACCCGCGACAGCGAGATGGTCGTCGTGCGTAACCCGAACTACTGGCGTGACGCGCCTGATGGCGAACCGCTGCCGTATCTCGACCGGATCCGTTTCCGCGTGCTGCCCGATGGCAACTCGCGCCGAGCGGCGTTGGAGGCCGGGGACCTCGACATGGCGACACAGGGTGGGCCCGACGGTGGCCCGCAGCTCGTCGAGGCCGGGTTCGTCCCGTACGAGCACATCGGCAACGGCGCCGGCCTGAACATCTACAACGTGCTCAGCCCGCCGATGGACGACGTCCGTGTGCGGCGGGCCGCAGCGCATGCGTTGAACCCCGACTCGGCGAACGAGATCGGCGCGTCGAACCTCGCCGGGGTGAGCGTGCCCCGGTCGCAGTACTTCACGACCGAGTCCGTCTGGTTCAACCCCGAAGCCGACGATGCCTATGCCTGGTACGACCCGGACGAGGCCGCACGGCTGGTCGACGAGTACGTGAACGACCCGAACCGCAGCGATGGCAAGGCGGTCGGCGAGCCGATCACGTTCCAGTACATCTGCAACACCGAGCCGAGCAACCGTGACACGGCGCTGCTGTACCAGCAGGAGTGGGGCGACGTCGGCATGGAGGTCGAGCTCGACTTCCTCGAGCAGTCGACCCTGATCACCACGGTCGTCGGCACGACGAGCGACCCGCTGTACGCAGGCGACTTCGACGTCTCATGCTGGGCCGATGGCAATGATCAGGACCCGCTCACGCTGTTCCGTGCTCGTTACGGCGTGGACCAGGTCCTGAACTGGACCAACTACACGTCACCCGAGATCGACGAGCAGCTCGACATCCTGCGCAACAACCTCGACTTCGAGACCCGCTACGCAGCGACGGCCGAGATCAGCCGCATCACCGCCGAGGAGATGACGGTGCATTGGTGGTCGTCGGGTTCGACGCTGGTCCTCGCACGTCCGGAGGTGAAGGGCATCGAGACCTACACCTACCCCGATGGCCAGGTCGGCGAGCGTCGCGGCAGCGGCCGTGTCTGGTGGCACGAGGTGTGGCTCGAGGACGGCACGCCGGCAGGTGATCTGCCGACGGACTTCATCGAGATCCCTGCGATCACGACGACGACCACGACGACGGCTCCTAAGGTCGAAGCGGCGCCGACGAACGACGCGGTCGCCGCGGCGATGCCGGCGCCGCCTGGGATCCTGACTGCAGGGGACACCGACGCACCGCTCGAAGCGCTCTGCGAAGGCATCATCACGCTGGACGGCATCACGCCGATCAGTGCGACGACGCAGAACTACGACGGTGTGCCGCAGCTCGGGCCGTTCGGTGCGGTCACGATCTACGAACTCGAACCAGGCGACGCGGACACCATCTTCGCCCGGTACGAGCAGGCGCTCGCGGAGTGCGATGCGTACAGCGCCGTGCTCGACGGCACTCCGTTGAACCTGGGCTACAGCGAACGGGATCTCGGATCCTGGGGTGACCGGACGCTCGGCCTCGGCAATGCCGGTGACGCCGGCGGGTTCCCCATCGACAGCGATGTGATCGTGATCCAGGTCGGCGACAACGTCGCTCTGGTGACGTCGCTGCACGTCGGAGCTGCTGCCGACGGCTCGGTGGCAGTCCCGCTCGCGGATGGGGCTCTGGAGATCCTGAACACCCTCTGACGCTTCGGGCCGGCGTGGCGGGCGACCGCGGCGCCGGCCCGTACGCGTGACCTCCTGCTCAGGCGATGGCGCGCTTGGCGAGGTTCTTGGCCAGCTGCTTCATGCCGAATTTGAAGCCGGCGGCGCTCATGATGCGCACCGGTGCGGCGAGGAACTGGGGGACGTAGGGGACCACCACGTCCTCGGTCCAGACCAACTCGGTCTCGGCACCCTTCTGGGTGATCGTGAACGCGGCCATGCCCTTCAGCACCGGGCCGAGCTTCTCGACCTCGCAACGTCCACTGTTCGCCGCATCGTCCCAGTTGCACTCGACGACCTTCATCCGGTCTTCGAGCACGAGCGGCTTGTAGCCCGTGTATGCGGTGAAGGTGGCGCCCGGAGTAGTGGTGTCACCTTCAGGAACGTCCATGCGCGTCGCAGGGATCCAGTCGGCGTGACGTTCCCAGTCGATCATGTCGTCCCACACGACGCGGGCCGGCTGCTCGAAGGTGTGCACGACGTCGAACGTGATCTGGGCCATGTCCCCAGCGTATGGAGCACTTCGCCGCGAGCCTCAGCCTCGGGACGCAGTGATCCCGCCGGCGAAACCGACTCGGCCCGGGTTACGGTCGCGCATGGCTCGTGGTGGATGGCGTGGCGTTCTCATCTCAGTGGCAGTGCTCGCAGCGGCATGTTCGGGCGGCGACTCCGAAGATGCGACGCCACTGCTGGACGACTCAGCGGTCCTGGCCTCAGCGCTGCTTTACGGTGACGTCACCGACCGCGTGGTGGATCAGCAGGGCGAAGGTGCCCTGGTCTCGTCCGTGGTCGAGTCGATCAACGAGTTCGCCTTCGACCTCCATCGAGAGCTGGCGGCGGCCGAGGGGGGCAATCTCGTCTCCAGCCCGTACAGCATCGCTTCAGCGCTCGGAATGGTCTACGCAGGTGCAGCAGGTGAGACCGAGCAGGAACTCGCCGCTGCGCTCCACATTTCCGATGACGTCGGTCAACGGTGGCACGAGGGCAGGAACCTGCTCGACCTCACGCTGATCGACCGGACTCGGGACACGGACACGGATTGGTTGAGCGCCAACCGTGTGTGGTTCGCGGACGGTCTGTCGATCGAGGCGTCATTTCTCGACGTGTTGACGGGGCACTACGGCGCCCCGGCCATGCAGCACCGGTTCGACGACGACGGCCGCGAGATGATCAACGAGTGGGTCGACGAACAGACGAACGGCCGCGTCGGCGAACTCTTCGGACCTGGTTCGCTCACCGCCGACACCCAGATGGTGCTCGTGAACGCAGTGACGTTGGATGCCCCGTGGGAGCTCAAGTTCGACCCCGAGGCGACCACTGCCGGACCGTTCAGGGGTCTCGACGGACTGCAACGACAGGTGCCGTTGATGCGATACGGCAAGTACCTGCCGAGCGCCGTGACCAATGAACTCGAGGTGGTGGAGCTTCCGTATGCCGGTGGCGAGTTGTCCATGATCGTGATGGTGCCGTCGAACTTCTCGGAGTTCGAAGCGTCGCTCGACGCAGCACGGTTCGACGAGATCCTGGGCAGCATCCGCCGCAACGGCATCCATCTGTCGATGCCTCGCTGGACGGCGACCACCGACGTTGACCTCCGGGAGCACCTTGCTGCGCTGGGCGTCGAGCATGCGTTCTCCGATGCGGACTTCAGCCCGATCTTCGGGGAGTCGGGACCATGGCTCGACGACGTCCTCCACGAGGCCACCATCGAGGTCGACGAGAACGGAACCAGGGCTGCGGCCGCAACCGGTGCCGAGTTCTTGGGTTCTCATGGCCCGACGATCAACGTCGATCGGCCGTTCGTCTATGCCGTCGTGGACCGAGGGCCCGGCACGATCCTGTTCCTCGGTCGAATGGTCGACCCAACCGAACTCGTCGGCTGAGGCTCAGCCGAGGAGGATCGCGGCGATCTCCGCAGCGGCGCGATCAGCCGCCTCGGTGAGGGCTTCCGGGGTGGCGCTGCTGATCGGATGCGGGATCGTGATGAACGGCAGACCGTCCGCGCCGAGCACCTGCGACATCAGCTCGGCCGCCGAGACGAACTTCTCGGTCATGACGGAGACGGACGGCACGCCGAGGCGTTCGCCGGTGACGCTGTCGTGCAGACTGCACGACGAACAGCTGCCTCAATCGCCGATGCCGGCGACGAGGGCGTTCCACTCCTTGGCTCGGTCGACGATGTGTGCGTCAGCCGGTGCGCTGTAGTTCGACTTGACCGTGCGGACGACCTCGCCGACGCCGTGGTGGCGCTGCAATGCAGTGGCGAGGGCGTCGAAGAACACGGCGGTGTTCTGTTTGCCGTTGGAGATGATGCCGAGGGTCGCGCCCTGGAGTGAGGCGAGGCGAGGTGCCGCGACGAACTGGGAGGCGGCGTCGCCGTAGGTCGGGTCGAGAACCTGGATGCTCATCACTCGTCTCCTAACAGTCCACGCACGCGCCGACCGGAACTGTCACGGCATGAGATCGGGTACCCAGCCACGGCGGGATGACCGCACCGAACCCACCGGCGGGTCCACCGGCAGCGATCACCAACAGATGATCGGGGTCGGGGAGGGCGGCGTACTCGCGATCGCCCTTGTCGAGCACGGCGGCCTGCTTGCCGACGTCGGCCCACTCGGAGCGCTTGATCCGGGCCCGCTCGAACACGAACTGCCGCACGTCGGCCTTCGACCACCCGGCGGCGTCGAGGTGCTCGCGCAGCTGCGGCGGGATGACGATTGCGTAGTTGCCGCCCCAGAGCGAGTAGTGGCGCATGTTCGCCCGGATCTCGGCGGCGAAGGTCTCGAGGATCTCCTCGGGCACCGTCGTCCACTCGTTCATGATCTGGCGAGGCCCCATCGCGGCCATGGCGGTGACCGCCGAGACGTACGGGTCACCCAGTCGTTCCGCGGCGAGCGACGGCCACGGGGTGCCCTCCTCGTCCTCT
>JAHDHM010000145.1 GCA_020631315.1 Acidimicrobiales bacterium | reverse complement strand
GATCGGCGAAGAGGTCGCCCTTGGACGGCGAGCGGCGCTTCACCTCGCTGATGACGGAGAGTCCGTCGACGCGCAGTGCCGCACCGAAACCACGAGCCGGCGGCATCGACATCGCCTCGTCACGCAGCTGCTCGGTGGCACGCGTGTCCGCCGCCGCCGTGGCGCGGTGCTCGTCGATGATGCGGTCCAGGTACGTGGCCATGAGTGGACGAGGCTAGCGAGCGTCGGAGGCGTCGCTGTTGCCGCCCTCGTCGCCCGAACCGGACTCGTCGTGTTCATCGGCATCAGCGCGCTCGGCGCGGGTCTGTGCCGCTCGCCGGCGAGCGCCGGAGCTCATCACGAGGAAGGGGGCCAGCAGGAACGCGACGAGAGAGATCAGCAGGATCGCCAGACCCGTGCTCCACACGGCCGACATCTGCAGCATCGCGCCGAGGGTCAGGACGCCGAAGCCGGCCACGAAACACAGCGGAGCGAGGCGCACGACGAAGCGGGCGATGCCCACGACAGGGGCCCCGGACCCTTCGGCTCCGGGTGGCATCGGGACGTCGTCGAACCCGGCGTACGGCGCATCGTGTTGCCGCGCACCGGCCACGTCACCCTCGCTGACGAACGTCGGCGGTGGTGTCGGCAGCGTCCGGTCGTAGCGACGGCGCGCGGCCTCGTCCCCGAGCACGTCCCATGCGGCGTTGATGGCCCGCATCTCGCGTTCGGCCTCGCTGATGTCGGCCAGGTCGGAGCCCACGACATCGGGGTGGAAGCGGCGGGCGAGACGCAGGTAGGCCGACCGGAGTTCCTCGGTGGAGGCGTCCCGACGAACGCGCAACACCTCGTAGTGAGATCGGTCGTCGGCCACCCGGCGATGCTAGACGAGCGCTTCCGCAGGCCCGACGCTGCGCCGGCCGGTTCATCACACTTCCCTCACTCCTCGTCCACGATTCGCCCATGCCGATGGGGTTGTATGGGTTCCATGGGCGACAACGCCGACGCGCCGAGCATCGTGGTGGTCGAGGACGACCCGTCGATCGCCGACCTGCTCGATCTCTATCTTCGCCAGGGCGGCTTCAAGCCGGTGCTGGCCGGCGACGCCGACCACGGGTTGGCGAGCATCGAACGGCACGACCCGGCACTGGTGATCCTCGACATCGGTCTGCCCGGCGACAAGGACGGCCTCGACGTGCTGCGGGCCATCCGGGCCGAGGGCAACCGTCCGGTCATGATGCTGACCGCACGCGATGACGAGATCGACCGCATCCTCGGCCTCGAGCTCGGCGCCGACGACTACGTGTCGAAGCCGTTCAGTCCGCGTGAGGTGGTTGCCCGGGTGAAGGCCGTGCTGCGTCGCGGCGCGCCGGCGCCCTCGACCGCGCCCGCGACCCACGAGATCGGCTCGTTGACCGTCGACCCCGGTCGACGCGAAGCCACGGTCGACGGCGCCGCAGTGCATCTGGCGACACGGGAGTTCGATCTGCTGCTCCATCTCGCCGAGCACCAGGGCATCGCGCTCTCCCGCCAGCAGCTGCTCGACGGGGTCTGGGGGCCCGAGTGGTACGGCGACGAACGCACCGTCGACGTCCACGTCCGCCAACTCCGCCGCAAGCTCGGCGACGCGCTCGAGCTGCACACGGTCTGGGGCGTCGGCTACCGGCTCGGCTGAGCCCGCCGCACACGCACGACATGACCTCAGCCTCGTCTGCATCGACGACGATCCGCCGGCGCATCGTCATGGCCATCGTGGCCACTGCGATCGGCACGCTGGTGCTCACCACTACGACCGCGGTGGTCCTCACCCGCTGGAACGCCGAGTCCCGTGCCGTCGACGCGGTCTCGGCTCAGGCACCGATCGTCGCCGACGAGATCCGACAGGGACTCCGCCGGGCAGCGCTCGTCGACGAGACCGACCGCCAGCAGAACGTCCGCCAGACGATGTCGGCGCTGCGGGCCGCCCTCGGCAGCGCCGAGGTCGACACCTACATCGTCAATCCCCGCCAGGGAGCTCTGAACGACGACGAGATCCGGGTGCCACTGACGGCAGAGGAACTGATCGCCGCGGTCCCCGACGGCCCCACGACCGTCATCGTGCGTGACGACGTCGCCTACGGGATCACGGCGGTCGAGCTCCTGCAGAACGCGACGTTGGTGGTCGTCGTCGGCGAGGACACCACGACCGACCTTGGACCGGCCGCACGTTGGTTCCTGCTGTCCGGCCTCGTCGCAGCCGGCCTCGCCGCCGTGACCGCATGGAGGTTCGGCCGGCGCATCGCCGAGCCGATCGAACCGGTCAGGACCGCAACCGCCGAGATCGCCAGCGGCGACCTGGCTGCCCGCGTCGAGATCGATCCCGGCTGGCCTGCCGAGCTCGTCGCCATGGCCAGTTCGGTGAACGACATGGCGGCGACGCTCGAACGGCAGCAGGGGTTGGAGCAGCAGTTCCTGATGTCGGTGTCGCACGATCTTCGGACACCGCTGACGGCGATCCGGGGCTTCGCCGAGGCGCTGTCCGACGGCACCGCCGCCGCCGACCCCGAGGTCGCCACACGCTCGGCCGAGATCATCGTCGCTCAGTCGGCCCGCCTCGAGCGCCTGGTGAAGGACCTGCTGGAACTCGCCCGGCTCGACGCCCGCCAGTTCTCCTTGGAACGTCGACCGACCGACCTCGGGCAGCTCGTGCAGCGATCGGCCGGCGGGTTCGCGCCGGCCGCAGCGTCGGCCGACATCGACCTCGACGTGGTGATCGAACCGGGAGCGCCGATGGTGGCCTCGGTCGATCCAGATCGCACCGCCCAGATCCTCGCCAACCTCATCGAGAACGCCACGAAGTTCGCCGCCGGGCAGATCCGGGTCGCAGTGCGACCGTCCGAGGGTGGCATCGAGCTGTCCGTCCACGACGACGGCCCTGGGATCGACGACGACGACCTTCCCCACGTGTTCGAACGCCTCTACGTGGCGAAGCGCCACCCCGTGCGCCAGGAGGTGGGTTCCGGGCTCGGCCTCGCCATCGTCGCCGAGCTCGCCGCATCGATGGACGGCACCGCCATCGCTCGCCGCAGCGAACTCGGTGGCGCCTGTCTCGCGGTCCGGTTCCCCCGGATCGGCTAGACAGCGGCGCATGGACGCCGTCGAACTCGGACGCTCGCTCTTCGCGGGCGTGCTCGCACGAAAGATCTCGAGCACACGACAGCCGCTGGTGATCGCCGGCGCCGCGACCTCGGTGGTGACGCTGCTGCTCGTGCTGATCCTCGACGGCGGATGGCGCTGGCTGGCCGTGGCCGGGTTCGTGCTCGCCGGACTGGCGACGGTGACCATCTGGCTGGTCGGTACGTTCGCGCTGCTGTTGGTCCGGCGGGTCGTCAGCGCGGACCAGCGCGACCTGAGCGGGGCCGGCGACGCGGTGGATCAGGCGGTCGACGAGCTCGATCTGCCGACCGGGCCGGTGTCGGCGCTGCGGCTGTTGTGGCGCCTGCGCCGCGGTGTCGGCGAGGAGGTCGACCGCGTGCGCGACATCGGCGAGGAGCTCATCGCCAGGCTCGACTGAGCCGAGCGGCGCGGCTGCGTCAGTTGAACAGCGGTGCGGCGTTGACGGCGACGCCGTCGACGCTCAGCTGCGCATCCGGTTCGACATCCCCGCGAACGTAACCGAACGCCACCGACCCGGCGGCCGAGGTGATCCGGCCGACCTCACGGTCACCGTCGCTGATGGTCGATGCGGCGGCGAGGGTCACGCCGTCGCCGGCGGTGATGCGTTGCAGTTCCTGACGGTTGCCGCCGCGGGCATGGATGCGCTCGACGAGTTCCTGGCCGCGGTAGCAGCCCTTGTCGAACGACACCGTGAGGGCGATCAGCCCCGTCTCGTTCGGGATGGCCTCGGCCACATCGACGGCCGCAGACGGCATGCCGTGGCGCAGCCGGAGTTCGGCTGCCGCGTCGGCATCGACGGTGGCCGGCAGCTGTGCGGCGTCGCCCGGGAGGAGCACGTCGACGGCTTCGCCGGCGCCGCTCCACGGCGCGGCGACGACCGCAGCAGCGTCGAGTTCGGCGGCTGTGGCAGCGTCGGCGGCACCCTCGCCACGGACCTCGATCATCGTCCCGGTCGATGGCACGAACTCGGCCTTGGTCCGCAACTTGAACCGGGCGATCGAGTCCGAGACCTGCTCGCCGGCTCCCGGGTCACAGTCGAGGAGCAGCTCCTCGTCGCCCAGACGGGTGACACGGAAGAACCCGTCGGACTTGCCCTGCGGTTGCAGGACGAACGACCAGCGCGACTCGCCGACGGCGAGATCATCGAGCTTCTGCGACACCTGCGAATGCAGGTAGCCGAGGGCTTCGGGGCCGGTCACCATCACGTAGTCGCGATCGACATGGGCGACGGACACGGTCATCGGCTGGCCTCCACGAGACGGCGGACCACCTGGTCCACGAGACGGATGCCCACCTCGTCGTCCATCGACATGATCGACTCCGGGTGGAACTGGACGGCGGCGATCGGCAGGTCGGTGCGTTCGACGGCCATGATGACGCCGTCGTCGGTCTGGGCGGTCACCTTGATCGACTCGGGCAGCGTGGCCCGATCGGCGAACAGGGAGTGATACCGACCGACCTTGAACCGGGTGTCGAGGCCGTCGAGCACACCACCACCGTCGACGAGGTCGACCTCGGACGGCTTGCCGTGCATGGGCGTGTCGAGCTGATCGAGGGTACCGCCGGCGTGTTCGACGATGCCCTGCAGGCCCAGGCACACACCGAAGACCGGCAGTCCGGCATCGACGGCGGCGCCGACGGTCTCGGCGACACCGAAGTCGTCGGGCCGACCGGGGCCGGGGCTGAGCACCACGAGGTCGAACTCGTCGGCCGAGACCTCGGCGAGGTCGAAGCCCGCCCGCCGGGTGGTGACCGTGGCACCGGTCTGGCGCAGGTAGTTCGCGAGCGTGTGGACGAACGAGTCGAGATGGTCGACGAGCAGGATCCGCACGCCCTCTCCCCCGGTCCACACCGACGGTGCCGCAGCGACGGCGCGCGGCTTGCGGATGGCGTCGAGGAAGGCCGCGGCCTTGAGCTCGGTCTCGGCTTCCTCTGCCTCCGGATCGGAGTCCCACAACAAGGTGGCGCCGACGCGCACCTCGGCGTGGCCGTCGAGCATGCGGATCGTGCGCAGCGTCAGCCCTGTGTTGAGCGAACCGTCGAACCCGACCTTGCCGACCGCGCCGCCGTACCAGGCACGGGCGGTGCGCTCGTGCTGCTCCAGGAAGATCATCGCCTTCGTCTTCGGCGCACCGGTGACGGTGACCGCCCAGGTGTGCGTCAGGAACGCATCGAGGGCGTCGTACTCGGGCCGCAGCCGACCCTCGACGTGGTCGACGGTGTGGATCAGCCGCGAGTACAGCTCGATCTGGCGGCGACCGATGACCTGCACCGAACCGGGCACGCAGATGCGACTCTTGTCGTTGCGGTCGACGTCGGTGCACATGGTGAGCTCCGACTCGTCCTTCTCGCTGTTGAGCAGCGCCAGGATCTGGGTCGCGTCGTCGATCGGGTCCCGACCGCGGGCGATGGTGCCCGAGATCGGGCAGGTCTCGACGCGGTCGCCTTCGACCCTGACGTACATCTCGGGCGAGGCACCGACGAGCCACTCGTCGTGGCCGAGGTTGATGAGGACGCCGTAGGGCGACGGGTTCTGTTCCTTCAGCTTGCGGAACAGCTCGCTCGGCGGCTCGGGGCACGGCTCGACGAAGGTCTGGCTGGTGACCACCTCGAACAGGTCGCCACGGGCGAAGTACTCGCGGGCCTCCTTGACGCCTTGCGCGTAGCCGCCCTCCTCGTGATCCCGGTAGGCCTCGAGCTCGACGTCGGGCTCGTAGGGCACCAGTGCACCCGTGCGTTCGAGACCTGCGGTCGACGCACCGTCGACGGCGAACTCGTAGGTGATGTGCTGGGCGATGCCGTGCTGATGATCGACGACGAACAGCTCGTCGGGCAGATAGAGCACCAGGTCGCGTTGGCCCTCGGGTCGGGGCAACACCAGGTCGATGGGCTCGAACTGGAACGCGAGGTCGTAACCGAAGGCGCCGTACAGGCCGAGGTGCGGCCGGTCGGTGCCGAACAGGTCGACGAGACCACGGACGACGGAGAACGACGACGGCTGGCGACTCCGGTCGGCCTCGTCGACACGCTCGCTCGTGCGGGCGACGCGGCAGGTGACCACCGAGCCGTCGGCGACGACCTCGGCCACACCGGCGACGGTGTCCATGTGGCGAGCGATCGCCGACAACAGCACCGTCCCCCGCTCGTTGAGCGCCTCGATCGTGACGTCGTGTCCGACCGCGGTGACGACGAGCGGCGGCTGGGCGAAGCCCATGTCCCACCGGGTGTAGCGGCCCGGATACTCATAACTCGACGAGAGCAGGACACCGCGCTCCCGATCGAGCCGGTCGACGAGGGCCTCGAGCTCGGCGGAGACGTCGAGATCGCGGGTGACGGCGACGACGTCGACACCGCCGTTCGTCGTGAACTGGTCGGTCGAGCCGATCGGCCCGTCAGCGGAGTGGTCCATGACGTCCTCAGAGATAGAGGCCGGTCGAGCTGGCCTCGACCCGCGGTGCGGCGATCGCGTGCAGATCGCGCTCTCGCAGGATGATGTAGTCGTCGCCCTGGACCTCGACCTCATAGCGGTCTTCCGGGCTGAAGAGCACCTGGTCGTCGACCTTGGCGCCACGTACGTTCGGGCCGGCACCGATGACCTTGCCCCACACCAGCCGCTTGCTGATCTGTGCGGTGGCCGGGATCAGGATGCCGCCACTGGAGAGACGCTCCCCGGCGTCGGCGGGCAGCGCGACCAGGAGGCGGTCGCCGAGCATCTTGATCGGCAGCTTCTCAGCAGTCGACACTGGGCTCGTCCGCTTCTCAGGGCTCGGCTGCTGCTCAGGGTTCGGCTGCTGCTCAGGGTTCGTGGCGACCTCGACGGCGGGCTCGCTGACCTCGTCGCTCTCGTCGACCGGCGCGGCATCGGTGGTGGCGGTGGTGTCGGACACAGCAGCCCAATCTACCGTCGGCGTCAGCCCGCCCTCGCCTGGATTCCGCAGTCGCCGACGACTCGATGCCGCAGTCGCCGACCGCTCGGCAGCCGACTACTCCGGCGCGGCGAACCACGCCTGTGTGAGCAGGTCGAGCAGGTCGTCGTCGAGATCGTCGACCGACGCCACGTTCGCGGTGTGATGGAACGTGCCGTGGTACTCCCGGACGGCACGGCGGATCGTGCGGTGTGTCTCGGCGTGCGGGAGACCGAAGCTCACCGCCATCCACTTCGTCATCGGACGAACATCGCAGAACCGCCGGGCCCGCTTGAAGAACACACCGACGGCAAGCGGCTCGACCCAGACCTCGCCCAACGACTCGAAGTGTGCGATCAGTGCCTCGACGATCGGACGTTCGTGTGGCGGCCCCGTGGCCAGGTACTCCTCGAGCTCCATGGCCGGAGCGCACTCGTGACCCTGCCCGACACGGGCGAATCGACGACCACACTCCTGGCAGTTCCACGCCACGGGAGGAGCCTGCCACGGACGCGCCACGTGCGCAGGCCGTCCATGCGCCATGATCTTGCGGTGGGACGATCTTGGATCGCCGGACTCCGTGGTGACGACGGGTCCGATCAGGGCGACGACACCGACGACGAGTCCGGGCACGGCGACAGCACTGTCGCCGATGTCACCGACGCGCCCGCCGATCTGAACCCGTCGGATGACGAGCCCGACGCCGCAGACGACGGCGGCGAGGCCGCTGCAACAGCCTCCGATGCAGCTGACCCCAATCCGACTGGGCCGGTGAGCGAACCCCCGGCCGGGAGGGTCGCGGGTGCACTGCAGGAGGCGAAGGACTCGCTGCTCGAGATCACACCGCTCCAGTGGGCCTGGATGGCCGGCTCCGTCGTGCTGGGTGCCCTGCTGATGGCCCTCGTCGGCATCGCTCGCGACACCGCAGACGGCACCGTCGACCGGGACCACGCCGAGCTCTGGAACAGCGCGATCGGCCAGCTCGGCGCGGTGCTGGTGATCCTCGCCGTGCTCTACGCCCTCGGATGGCTCCACGAGGCCGGCGTGAACAGCAGCTACCAGCGCTGGGGACTTCGCTGGTCGTCGTTCATCCTGGTCGGGTGCCTGCTTCCCGGCCTCGCCGTGCTCGGCACGAGCTGGGAGCCCTACGAGCGCATCGGTGCACTCGCCGCTGACTCCCTCACGAACGCGGCCTTCGAGGAGTTG
>JAHDHM010000144.1 GCA_020631315.1 Acidimicrobiales bacterium | reverse complement strand
GAGACCCCGGCCCGTGAGGTCGTCACCGTCTCGGCCGGGCTGTCCTGCTACCCGTCGCACGCGATGAGCCCGGACGACCTGCTCGCCGAAGCCGAGACCGCCCTGCGCACCGCCCGGAGCCTCGGCCCCGGTCGTATCGAGGTCGCTGCCGTCGATCCGGCCTGAGCCCGTCCGGCTCGCCCGACCGCAGCAGTCGCCGCTTGCCGGTTCAGTGACCCGCAGCTGCCCCTGACACCGCACGAGGATCGGCACTACCGGCCAGACCGTGCTCGGTGACGTCGATCAGGTGTGCGTGACCGAAGCCGCTGTCGTGTCGATCGATGCGGGCCACGTCTTGCCCGCGGGCACGTAGGCCCTCGTCCCACGCCTCGGTCGCGTGGCCCTCGGTCTGCACGACGAGATCGTCCGGTGCGGCCCACGTGTGGAAGCCGGTCGGCGTCGCGCTCCGCAGACGCCAACGCCCCGAGGCGATGGTCCGCGACGGTGACTGTCCGGCGTGGAGCAGGCGGGCCAGCATCTGCAGCACCACCTGGGGCTGTGTGTCGCCGCCCATGGTGCCCAACACGGTGCGCAGCGACCCGTCCGGGCTGGTGACGAGTGCCGGCGCCAGCGTGTGGGGAGGGCGACGCCCCGGCCCGTACTCGGCCGGATGATCGGGTTCGAGCGAGAAGCCGAGCCCGCGGTTCTGGAGGAAGATGCGGGTCGACGGCTCGGCCAGACCCGAGCCCCAGCCACCGGCGTTCGACTGGATGAGGGACACGCCCATGCGGTCGCTGTCGACGGCGCACAGGTAGATCGTGTCGCCCGACTGGCCCGGCGCCCACAGGTCGGATGCGGCCTCGTTCGAGATCGCGTCGCGACGCGGTCCGAGCCGTTCGGGGGACAGGAGCGCCTGACCGTCGGCGTGTTCGTGCAGCACGGTGGGCCGATCGAAACCGGCCTGACGAGACGCTTCCACGAGCAGGTGGGCCCACAGCGGATCGTCCGGGTCGTCCGGGAGGTCGAGCCCGTCGGCGATCCACGCCGACGCCAGGCTCAGATAGCCCTGGGATGCCGGGGGAGTGGTCCACAGCGTGTGGCCGAACGCCTCGTTCGTGAGCGGGGTGACCCAGTCGGCGTGGCGACGCTCGAGGTCCGCAGGGACGTACTCGCCGCCGCCGAGCTGCAGCAGTCCCTCGCCGAACTCGCCGAGGTAGAAGCCGTCACGGCCCTCGGTGGCGACGGCCGTCAGCGCACGAGCGATGCCGGGGCGACGGACCCGGTGCCCTGGCCGCAGTGGTCCGTTCGCCGTGTAGTCGCCGGCCCACTCGTGGCGTGCGACCGAGGGCAGCGACGCGACCAACTGTGGCGACGCGCTGAAACCGTCGTTCGCGAGCTCGATCGCCGTGCCCAGCACGTCGGCGAGCGGCAGGCGGCCGTGGCGTTCGTGCAGGGTGGTCCATCCGTCCACGCATCCCGGTACGGGCGTGACCCGGATGTCGTCGTGGAGCGGCATCTCGGTGTGGCCGTCGGCACGGAGGCCGTCGGCGTCGGCGCCGGAACCCGCGTGTCCTGACGCGTCGAGGGTGTCCGGAGCGGTCATGCCCGGTGTGTGGACCAGCGCCCACAGGTCGCCGCCCATGCCGCACATGTACTGCGTTGTGACTGCGAGCACCGCGCTGGTGGCGATCGCCGCATCGACCGCGTTGCCGCCGGCCCGTAGGACGCCGACACCCGCCGACGAGGCGAGATGGTCGACCGAACACACCATGCCGTTCGGTGCGTACGTGGTGCTGTGCGGGACTTCGACCGGTCGGCTCATGGTGGTGAGCCTAGGTGCGACCCCGAAGGGAGCGCGAGGTCAGGACGCGTCGGTGCTGCAGTAGTTCGCCAGGAAGTCGAGGGTCGACGACAC
The DNA here is from genome assembly GCA_020631315.1 of Acidimicrobiales bacterium. Next base: position 6,366 of record JAHDHM010000144.1, on the reverse strand, counting down.
GGCGCCGGCCAGCTCGGCCTCGTCCAGGGTGCCGGTGCGGATGGCCTCGATGGGCTCGATCACGCTCGGGCTGTCGTCGGCGAAGGCGATGCTGAGGGTCAGGATCGCCGCAGTGCGTCCGTTGCCGTCGCCGTCGAGCATCGGTCCGGCGGTACAGACGGCGAGGTCCTGCTCTTCGGCGCTCATCGAGTCGAAGTCGGCGAGACGCCCGCCGAGCTGGCCGCATGCGGTGTCGACACCCGCTGCGCACTCGCTGATCACCGTCTCGATGGTGGCGTCGGCGAACTCGCCCGTCGGGTCGCTCAGGACGTTGCTGTCATCGGTGCCGTCGGCGACCACCACACGTTCGACGTCGTCGTGACCGTGTGCATCGTCGTCGTCGCCGTCGTGATCGTGGTCGTGACCGTCACCCTCGGTGTGGGCCTCGGCTCCCTCGATGGACGGGTCAACGGTCTCGGCCGCACCACCCTCGGACGTCCCGATGGAGGAACAGGCGGACGCGAAGAGACACATCAACACGGCCGCGAACAGCACACGAAGGAACGACAGACGCCAGCGCATGCACTTCCTGTCGGACATTCACACCGGCGCCTGAACCCCGGATCTCACATTCGTCGCCGGCCACTGCGGCGATTCGAGACCGAGTCCAGACGCGACGACGGGCCCGGCACGAAGCCGGACCCGTCGTCGAAGTGCTCGAGATGAGCGCGAACTCAGCGCTGTGCTGATGCGCGCTTCGCCAGCTCAGCGCTTCTTGCGAGCGGTGAGGAGCCACTCCTTCATCGGAGCGGAGGTCGAGAGCTTCAGCGAGCGGCTCTTCTTGATCTTGATGGTCTCGCCGGTCTGCGGGTTGCGACCCTTGCGGGCACCGCGCTCGCTCATCGAGAACGAGCCGAAGCCCGGCCACGCGACCTTCTCGCCGGCCTTGACCTGCTCGGCGGTGTGATCGAAGAACGCGGCGAGAACGGCCTCGGCGCTCTTCTTGTCGGTGCCGGCGCGATCGGCGACGGCCTGGATCAGCTCAGCCTTGGTGGCCATGTGTCTCTCCTTGGGGTCGAGCCGGTCCGTCCGGCTCACGGGGACACAAGGCAAGCACCGAAACCCCAGCAGGTGGTGGATATTCGGCCCGAAAAGTCGCGAAATCCGGCGATTTCAGGGGGTGAGCGGCCACTCGCCGCGGTTCGCCATCACGTCGAGCAGGGTCGCTGGACGGTCCGTCATGATCGCGTCGACACCGAGGTCGAACAGGTGGTGCATGTCGTCCTCGTCGTCGATGGTCCAGACGTGGACGAGGAGGCCGGCCCGGTGGGCTCGATCGACGAAGCGCTGGTCGACGACCGTGATGCGGCCCTGGCGCATCGGCACCTGAGCGACGTCGCCGACGAGCGTGCCGAGCGGTGCGCCCCACGACGCGAAGCGCAGGCGAGCGGCTTCCTTCGGACCGAGGCCAAGACACACGTCGCGGCCGAACTCGTCGCGGAACGACGTCTGTCGCCGGTCGGAGAACGACCCGACACAGATCCGGTCCAGGCAGTCGAGCTCCCGCAGCGCTCGCTGCAGGGGAGCGACCGACGTGTCCTCCTTCGGGTCGACACTCACCACCAGGTCGGGGAAGGTGGTCATCAGCTCGTCGAACCGAGGGATCGCCGCGGTGGTGCCGTCGAGTCCGGTGACCCGGGCCTGTGCGACCTCGGCCCAGGTGAGCTCGTTGATGCGCCCCGACCGATCGGTCACCCGGTCGAGCGTCGGGTCGTGGAAGGCGACGAGCACACCGTCGGCGGTCACGTGGACATCGGTCTCGACGTGCGTGTAGCCGAGATCCACTGCGTGCTGGAACGCCGGCATCGTGTTCTCGGGCTGGTCGATCGCCCCGCCGCGATGCGCGATCGGCAGAGGTCGCGGGTGATCGAGGAACGGGTGCAGGCTCATGCGGCACCGCCTTCCGTCGCGACTCGGCGTGCCCTCACCCGGCGAGCACTGCCCGGTGCAGGTTCCTCGCCGGCGACGATGGCGCCCATGGCCTCGACTGCCGCGGCGTAGGCGGTCGTGCACCGGCTGGTGAGTGCGTTGGCGTCCATCGCCCAGACCTCGGCGTGGGTCTCGGCGAGTGCGCCGTCGAGCAGACGCTCCGTCTCGGTCGTCGCGCCATCGAGGTCGTACCCGCACGGCAACACGATGACGAGATCTGGCTCGTCACCGATCAGTTCCGCCCAGGTGGTGCGACGGCTCGCTTCACCGACGGAGGTGAGCAGGTGTTGCCCACCGGCGAAGTCGACCATCTCCGGCACCCAGTGCCCGCCGACGAACGGAGGATCGGTCCACTCGACCGTGGCGACCTTCGGACGTCGACGGCCCGCTGCTCGCTGTCGCACAGCGCTGATGCGCCCGTCGACCGTGGCGATCAGCGCATCGGCTCGGTCGGCGACGCCGAGAGCTGCCGCGAGTTCTCGGATGTCGCGACGGAGTCCGTCGAGATCCGTGGCGGTGACGTCGACGACGCGGATGCTGTCGGGCAGGTCGTCGTCGAACTGATCACGTCGCACTGCGCAGACATCGCAGATCGTCTGGCTCACGACGACGTCGACCTCGAGGTCGGTGAGCAGGGTGGTGTCGACCGAGTACAGCGGGGCACCCTCGGCGAGGCTCGCACTGACGGCTGCGTCGACGTCGGCGGGATCGGCATCGCCGCCCACGCCCGACGCCGGCACGTTGCTCGACGTCGCGACCGGCCGGTCGGCGACCAGGGGATGATCACACTCGTGCGAGCGGGCGACGATCGCATCGGCGAGCCCGAGCGCGGCCACGAGATCTGTGGCTGCGGGGACGAGTGTGGCGATGCGCAGTGGCGCGTGGGACATCGCGTCAGCCTGCCACGGTCGGGTCAGCTGGCGGCGTTCGGCGCAGCATCCTCGACGTTCCCCAACCGACGAACCCGAGGATCATCGCTCCACCCAGCCACGTCGCGGTGGTCGGGAACTCGTCGAAGAACCACCAGCCCCAGAGTGTGGCGGCGACGGTCTCGACCGGTGCGAACAAGCTGACCTGAGCTGCGGGCAGGTGTCGTGGAGCGGCGGAGAGCGCGAGCCGTCCTGCCGCGCCCGTGACACCGCCCATCACCGCCAATGCGAGGTACGTGGAGGTGTCGTGTCCGAGTGGGGTGGCCGGCACAGCACAGATCGCAGCGGTGAGCACTGCGGCGCCGGCGACGACGATGCTGCGCTCGATCTCGGGGTGTCGACGCAACAGCGTGATGTTCACCGCGAAGGCCGACACCGCGACCAGGGCGAGCAGATCTCCGCCGATACCGCCCGACCCGAGCGAGCCGCCCACGACGACGAGCACGCCAGCAGCTGTTCCGGCGATGGAGATCCAAGTGGATCGATCGGTCCGCTCTCCGAGCAGCGCCAGGCTCGCCAACGCGGCAGCGATCGGCGTGGTGGCGACGATCACGACGACGTTGGAGATGGCCGTCAGTGTCACCGCCACGACGAACGCGATGCCGCTCACCGCCATGAACACTGCGGACACGAGTGCGGTTCGGCCCGACCGTCGCGCTGCTGCGACCGGTGCACCGTTGGTCTCGAACCAGGCCACGGCGAGCAGGACCGGCGTGGCGAACACGCCGTACCAGAAGGACGCCGTCCAGCCGTCGACGTCGGCGTAGCGAACGAGCGGCGAGTCGAAGCTGACGCCGAGCATCCCGCCGGCTGCCAGCGCCACGCCGAGCGCCCGCCGGTCGGGCGCCGGAGCCTGCTGGTCTGCCGCCGTCGTCACGGCCGCGCACGCTAGACGCGACGGCGTCGCGACCGATGTGATCCACGCGACATCGGATTGCTACCGTCGCCGCCATGACCGACGCACCACAGCTGTTCCACCCGGGCATCCACGCCGCCGCCGACCCTGACAAGGTCGCCTACGTGATGGAACCGTCCGGTGTCGCGGTCACCTACGGCGAGCTCGAGGCGACGTCCAACCAGATCGCCCACCTGTTGCGCGACCTCGGCCTGGAGCGAGGCGACCACATCGCCTTCGTGATGGAGAACCACCCGCTGTACTTCCCGATCTGCTTCGGTGCCCACCGGGCCGGGCTCTACTACACGGCGATGTCGAGCCGTCTCGGGCCCGAGGAGATCAGCTACATCGTCAACAACAGCGACTCGCAGGTGTTCATCGCGTCGGACTACAAGCGCGACGTCGCCGAGGCGATCATCCCGGACACGCCGGACGTGAAGCTGCGGCTCATGGTCGGCGGCACGTGTGAGGCGCACGAGTCGTTCGAGGAAAAGATCGCCGGGTACCCGACGACCCCCATCGACGACGAGTCCGAGGGCGCCGACATGCTCTACTCGTCCGGCACCACGGGTCTTCCCAAGGGTGTGCTGACACCGCTGCCCGACGGCCCCTACGGCACCCCGACCGGCGTGCAGCTCCTGGGCCAGATGCTGTTCTCGATGGATGCCGACTCGGTCTACCTGTCACCGGCGCCGCTGTACCACGCAGCTCCGCTGCGGTTCTGCCTCGCCGTGTTGCGTCTCGGCGGCACCGTCGTGTCGATGGAGAACTTCGACCCCGAACTCGCGCTGCAACTGATCGAGAAGCACAAGATCACCCGTTCGCAGTGGGTGCCGACCATGTTCATCCGCATGCTCAAGCTCGACGAGTCCGTGCGCACGAAGTACGACCTGTCGAGCCATGGCGTCGCCATCCACGCAGCTGCTCCCTGTCCGAAGGAAGTGAAGAAGCAGCTGATCGAGTGGTGGGGCCCGATCGTCCACGAGTATTACGCCGGGTCCGAGGGCAACGGCTTCGTGTACTGCAACAGCGAGGACTGGCTCGCCCACGAGGGCACGGTCGGCAGGCCGCTCAACGCGACCGTGCACATCTGTGACGAGGACGGCTCCGAGCTGCCCCAGGGCGAGTCCGGCACCATCTACTTCGAGAGCGCCGCCCGGTTCGAGTACCACGGCGACAAGGAGAAGACGAAGGGTTCGCGTCACCCCGAGCACGACTCGTGGTCGACGCTCGGTGACATCGGCTACGTCGACGAGGACGGGTTCCTCTACCTGACCGACCGCAAGGCGTTCATGATCATCTCCGGTGGCGTGAACATCTACCCGCAGGAGGCCGAGAACCGTCTCGTCCTGCACCCCAAGGTCATGGACGCCGCTGTGTTCGGTGTGCCCAACGACGACTTCGGCGAAGAGGTCAAGGCCGTCGTCCAACCCATCGACATGGCCGACGCCGGCCCGCAGCTCGAACGCGAGCTCATCGAGTTCTGCAAGGAGACCCTCGCCGGCGTGAAGTGCCCCCGCACCGTCGACTTCCGCGAGGAACTCCCACGCCATCCCACCGGCAAGCTCTACAAGCGCCTGCTCAAGGACGAGTACTGGGAAGCCGCCGGCCGCAGCATCTGACGGCTGGGGCTGCATGAGCCGCAGCCAACCCTGATGCGGTCCTTGCCGAGGTCAGCACGCTGAACTGTCATCGACGCGCCGCTCCGTCGTTGACCATGCCGGAGGTACCGATGAGCCACGCAACGCGGCGGCGCGGATCCGTCAGCGCGCGCCGGTGGACCTGGACGCGACACCTGGCGGTCGTCTGCGCCGCCGCAGTCGTCGCAGCCGGATGCTCGTCGTCGGACCTGAGCGACGGCACAGTCCAGGTTCTGGCCGCCGACGGCTCGTCGAACGCGTCGGCCGTCGAACAGGTCCAGTGCGACCGCCAGCCGAGCTTCCTCTGCTTGGACTACACCGTGGCGTCAGCTGCCTCCGGTGCCGAGACGGTGCTCGAGTACACGCTTCGCTCGCCGGGCTCGACACCGATCGTCGTGCTCACCGATGAGCACCTGCGCGTCGCGAGTCCCCCCGGCCCCGGTCTACAGGTCGAGGCGTTGAGTCTGCGGGGTGGTGCAGCGGACCCGGCCGCGATCTGGTGCGGCGATGCCGCCCCTGATGAGTGCCTGGCCGAGGCCATCGACAGCGGAGCCGAGCTCGATGATCTCCACCCTGACGCGCGGGCCGCCGACGTCCTCGCCGTTCTCGAGCGCCAGAAGGGACGGCCGGCGATCGTCGTTGCCCAAGGTGAGTTCGCCCCCGTCGGCGAAGCCCTCGCCGCGACCGGCTCGTCTGTCTTGCGTGCCGTGGTGATCACCACGAGGGAAGGTCTGGGCCCCGCCGCTGCTCGGCGATCCTCACAAGGTGTCGCCGCGGTGCTCGAAGCGAGCGAGCAGGGGTGCATGGCCGCTGCTGTCTGCGCCGGATCGACCGGTTGGGCAGAACTCGCGGCCACGGCGCCGATCTCGGATGCCGCCGACCGAATCGCAGAGCTGGATGAGCCACAGCGGACCCACGCTGCGCTGGCGTTGCT
>JAHDHM010000143.1 GCA_020631315.1 Acidimicrobiales bacterium | reverse complement strand
CAGCGCGCCCCGAGCCCGATTGAGTCGTCCGATCTCGCTGGCGTCGTCGAATCGAGTCCATCGGCGGTGGAGGTCGAGGAGTTCGCGTTCCGCGGCATGGGCGAGCGAGCCATCGGCATCGTCACCGACCACGGTGACGGTCGCCGTGGTTCCCATGACCGCGAAGGTCCGCTGGGTTGTCGCCGCCACGATCACGAGCCAGCTCAGCTGCCGTCAGAGGGCATCGTCGTCGTGGGTGCCGGCGGCGCGGTCTCCGGAGGAGCGGTGGCCGGTGGAGCGGTTTCGGGAGGAGCCGTCGCCGGCGGCGCGGTCTCGGGCGGTGCCGTGGTCGGCGCAGCAGTTTCCGGCGGTGCCGTCGCTGGGGGAGCGGTCTCTGGCGGTGCTGTCGTCGCAGGTGCAGCCGTGGCCGGCGGCGTCGTGGTCGCAGGCGCGACCGCAACCGGGGCCGGGGCGGGGGCTGCCGTCGTCGGAGCTGCGGTGGCCGGTGGCGCGGTCGTCGTCGGAGCGGCGGTCGACGTCGTGCTCGAGGCAAGACTCGCGAGCAGGTCCGCGTCGGCGAAGGCCACGTCGTCGGTCGCGCCGGTCGTCGTCGATGTGGTGATCGACCCCGCAGCGGTCGTCGTCTCAGCAGCGGTCGTGGACGTGGTCGGTGCAGCGGCGACGGGATCCGGAGCGACCGAGGTCGCGGCGGCAGCAAGCGTTGCTGCCTGCTCGGCCGGCTCGGGACTCGCGGATGCGGGCGGGGCTTCGTTCACGACGAAGCCGACGACGGCGCCGGTCGTGCCGAGAATGCTGGCCGCGCCGACGATGCGTCGCGCGGTTCGTGCCGGGTGGCGTCGTGGTGTTGCGGAGAACGGCTTCATGAGTTCCTGCTCGGGAGGCTGCTCGTCGTTCGACACAGAGGCAACGTACGGATGCCGCGTGAGGGATGCATGAAGAAACCTCGATGGATTCGTGGTGCTGCCCGCACCCGGCGTTGTCACCGTTTTGTCACATTTCTCATCGGCAGGGACGTCGCCCACCTGAAGCCGGAAGTGCAACCAAAAGCCACGAGGCCCGAGTCGATGTCGACTCGGGCCACGTCAGTTGCACCCTCGGCAGGATTCGAACCTGCGCACATGGCTCCGGAGGCCACTGCTCTATCCCCTGAGCTACGAGGGCATGGCCAGATCGCCGATCGGGCCGGAGGGGACAATGTAGCGCCCCGATGGCGCGGCGGGTGGTGCGAATCTCGCGTGGGGCTCGGCCGACATACTGAGTCCTATGACACGACTCATGGTCACCGGAGGCGCCGGGTACATCGGCAGCCACACCGTCAGGGCACTGCTCGAAGCCGGACACGAGGTCGTCGTGGTCGACGACCTGAGTGCGGGCCACGAATGGGCGGTCAAGGGCGCCGACCTCGCTGTCGGCGACGTCGGTGACCGTGACTTCGTCGACTCGGTGATGGCGGCCCAGGGTCCGTTCGACGGCGTGATCCACTTCGCCGGGTTCATCGAGGTCGGCCGCAGCGTCATCGATCCGCTCGCGTTCTACGAGACGAACCTCACGAAGGCAGCGACCCTCGTGGCGTCGTGCGTGGACCACGACATCAAGGCGTTCGTGTTCAGCTCCACCGCCGCCGTCTACGGCCTGCCGGAGTTCCAGCCGATCCCCGAGAAGGCGACCGTTGCCCCGATCAATCCGTATGGCTGGTCGAAGGCGATGCTCGAGCAGGTGCTCGCCGACGTGGAGCAGGCGCACGGCATGCCCTGGATCGCGCTCCGCTACTTCAACGCGTGCGGCGCCCACCCCGACGGCGACATCGGCGAGGACCACGATCCAGAGACCCATCTGATCCCGCTGGCGATTGCTGCGGCCGCCGGTCGCCGCGACGAGCTGAAGCTCTTCGGCAACGACTATCCGACTCCCGACGGCACGTGCATCCGGGACTACATCCACGTCCAGGACCTGGCGTCCGCCCATGTTCTCGCGGTGGAGGGCCTGCTGAAGGGGCTGCCGTCGGGTCGCTACAACCTCGGCACCGGCGTCGGGAACTCGAACCTCGAGATCCTCGAGGCGGTCGGTCGTGGTGTGGGCACACCCGTGCCGTACTCGGTCGCGGCTCGTCGTCCGGGCGACCCTGCTGAACTCGTCGCGGACAGCTCGAAGTTCCAGGAGATGTTCGGCTGGCAGCCGATGTTCTCCGACCTCGACAACATCGTGGCGAGCGCGTGGAAGTGGCATCGCTCGCAGTGGGGCATGTGAGCCGTTCGGGCCTCTGAAGGTCCATCGCAGGCCCGAATCCGGCTGTGTAATCGGCTCGGGCGGAGTCGGGTCGGCCGGTAGCCTGGGCGGTTTCCGCTCGGACCCCGGAGACCCCTGTGATACGTGACGACCTCGCCTCGGCGTTGGCCACGGCCCTCGATGCCCTCGGCGTCGAGGTGACCGGCACGGTGCACCTGGAGCGTCCTGCGCGACGAGAGCACGGCGACTGGTCTTCGAACGTCGCGTTGTCCACCAAGGGCCAGCACGGCAAGAACCCTCGCGAGTTCGCGGCCGAGCTCGTCACACAGCTCGAGTCGCAGTCGATCCCGCACGTCGATGCGATCGAGATCGCCGGTCCGGGCTTCGTCAACTTCCGACTCGCCGACACCTGGCTCCACGACGTGCTCACCGCAGTGATCACCGAGGGTGCGTCGTACGGCCGCCCCGACGTCGGTAAGGGGCAGAAGGTGCTCGTCGAGTTCGTCTCGTCGAACCCCACGGGCCCACTGCACGCCGGTCACGCTCGCGGCGCCATCTACGGCGACGCACTCGCCGGCGTGCTCGAAGCCACCAACCACGACGTGTCGCGCGAGTTCTACATCAACGACCGTGGCACCCAGATGGAGAACTTCGCGGCGTCGTTGGCGGCGATGAAGGCGGGCGACGACGTGCCCGAGGACGGCTACGCGGGCCCGTACATCCAGGCGTGGGCCGACGAGATGCCCGACGACGCGGACCCACTCGAGTGGGGTTACACCCGCTGCCTGGCCTACATCAAGGAGACGCTCGAGCGTCTCGGTGTCGACTTCGACAGCTGGTTCAGCGAGCGCTCGATGGTCGGCAGTGGCGCGATCGACGCCACGCTGACCGATCTGCGGGCCCGCGACGTCACCTTCCTCGACGACGGGGCCGAATGGCTCCGGTCCACCGACTTCGGCGACGACAAGGACCGTGTCCTCGTCCGTTCCAACGGCGACTTCACGTACATCACCCCCGACATCGCCTACCACCGCGACAAGTACCGGCGTGGTTTCGGCCGGATGGTGAACGTCTTCGGTGCCGACCACCACGGCTACGTCGCTCGCTTGAAGGCGGCTGTCGAGGCGCTCGGTGAGGACCCGGAGGCCCTCGAGGTCCGGATCACCCAGATGGTGCGTCTGGAGCGCGACGGCGACGAGGTCAAGATCGGCAAGCGCAGCGGCGTGTTCATCGAGCTCGCCGACATCATCGACGAGGTCGGTGCCGACGCCACGCGTTTCACCTACCTGCTGCAGGGCATCGACTCGCAGCAGACGGTCGATCTCGCATCGGTCGCATCGAAGTCGATGGACAACCCCGTGTACTACGTGCAGATGGCGCACGCCCGGGCATCGTCGATCCTGCGCAAGGAAGGCGCCGAAGGGTTCACCCGGCCTGCGCTCGCCGACGTCGACCTGTCGCTGTTGACCCATGATCGTGAGCTCGAGGTGCTGCGTTCGCTCAGCGAACTCTCCGACGTGCTGACGGCGGCCGCACGCGATCGAGCTCCCCACAAGGTCATCAGCTGGCTCCGCGAGCTCGCCGCCACCTTCCACGGGTTCTTCCACGACTGCTACGTGTTCGGCGACGGCATCAGTCCCGAACTCACTGCCGCCCGCTTGTGGCTCGTCGAGGCCGCCCGGACGGGGCTGGCCAGTGGGCTGGACGTGGTCGGCGTCTCGGCGCCCGAAGAGCTGTGACCCGTCGCGGCCCCATCCCGGCACACCTGCTGCCCGACACCGCGGAGATCGGCCCGAACGGCCATCTCTTCGTGGGCGGCTGCGACCTCGTCGAGGTGGCAGCCGAGTTCGGCACACCGGTGTTCGTCTACGACGAGGAGCATCTGCGCGCTCGTTGCCGGGAGGCGGTCGCCGCGTTCGGCGACGGCGTGGCCTATGCGACCAAGGCGTTCCTGTGCGGTGCCATGGCCAAACTGGCTCACGAGGAGGGCATGCACCTCGACGTCGCGACCGGGGGTGAACTGCACCTCGCCCTCGCTGCAGGTGTGCCCGCCGATCGCATCGTGCTCCACGGCAACAACAAGTCGGTGCACGAACTCGCCATGGCGATCGAGGCCGGTGTGGGCCGCATCGTCGTCGACTCGTTCGACGAGCTGGCCCGGATCGAACAGCTCGTCGCCGGGGGAGCGACGCCGCCGAAGGTGTTGCTGCGCGTGACACCTGGGGTCAAGGCGGAGACGCACGAGTTCATCTCGACGGGCCAGGACGACTCCAAGTTCGGGTTCGGTGTGAGCAGCGGCGCCGCCGCAGCAGCCGTCGAGCGGGCTCGTTCAGGCGGCGCCGTCGAGCTCGTCGGCATCCACAGTCACATCGGTTCGCAGGTCTTCCGTGTCGAATCGATGGCCGAGGCGCTGGAAGTCGTGGCTCGGTTCTCCGAGCCGCTCGATCTTCCCGAGCTGTCCGTGGGCGGCGGCATCGGTGTCGCGTACGTCGAGGACGAACGCACTGCATCGATCTCGGCGTGGGGCGCGATGATCCGCGAAGCAGCCGACCGCATGGGCGTCACCGCGACCGTGTTGGCCGAACCGGGCCGTTCGATCGTCGCAGCCGCCGGCATGACGCTCTACACCGTCGGCACCCTGAAGGAACTGCCGGGCATCCGCACCTACGCGGCGGTCGACGGCGGTTTCGGCGACAACCCCCGCCCGGTCCTCTACGGCAGCGACTACACGACCTTCCTGCCCCGTGCCGCCGGCGCCGATCGTGATCACACCGTGCGAGTGGTCGGCAAACACTGTGAGAGCGGCGACGTCATCGTGCGTGAGGCACCGGTTCCGTCGGATCTCGCCGTGGGCGACATCCTCGCGACGCCCGTCACCGGTGCCTACGGCCACTCGATGGGCTCCAACCAAGGTGCTCCGCCCGCCGGTCGTGTTCGTCCGCCACGGCGAGGCCCGTCTCGTCGTGCGCCGCGAGAACTACGACGATCTGCTCCTCACCGACCTGGCGCTGTAGCGACGCCCTGGCCAGGGCGGTGCGCAGCTCGTGGAATCGGACGGGTGGGCTCGATGGTGGCCGGTACCGTGGGCGCCATGAACGAGAGCTCCTCCGGCAACAGCCGGACCCTCGGTGTCGGCCTGCTCGGCTGCGGCACGGTCGGATCCTCCCTGGCCCGCCTCCTGATCGAGGACGCCGACCACATCACTGCGCGTACCGGACTCGAGCTCGAGCTCCGCAGCGTCGTGGTGCGCAACCTGAGCGCGACCCGCGACGTCGAGTTGCCTGACGGGGTCTTGAGCCGCGATGCGTCGACCGTCGTCGACGCCCCGGACGTGGACATCGTCGTCGAGACGATCGGCGGTATCGAGCCCGCCCGGTCGTACGTGCTGGCAGCGCTGAAGAGCGGCAAGGCAGTGGTGACCGCCAACAAGGAGCTGGTCGCCAACTGCGGCGCGGAGCTCTTCGAGACCGCCGAGGCGTCGGGCGCCGATCTGTACTTCGAGGCTGCCGTCGCCGGCGGCATCCCGATCATGCGGTCCCTGCGTGAGTCGTTGGCCGGCGAGCGGATCACGAAGCTGATGGGCATCGTGAACGGCACCACGAACTTCATCCTCACGAAGATGACCGAAGAGGGTGCGGCCTACGCCGAGGTGCTCGCCGAGGCGCAACAGCTCGGGTACGCAGAGGCCGATCCCACCGCCGATGTCGAAGGCCACGACGCGGGAGCGAAGGCCGCCATCATGGCCACGATCGGCTTCGGCTGTCACGTCGTCGCGGGCGACGTGTACCAGGAGGGCATCAGCAAGCTGACGCCCGAGGACATCGCTGCGGCGGCCCGCCTCGATCACGTCATCAAGCTCCTGGCGATCGCCGAGCTCGTCGACGGAGAGGTGGCCGTGCGCGTCCACCCGGCCATGGTGCCGATGACGCATCCACTCGCCGCGGTGCGCGACAGCTTCAACGCGGTGTTCGTCCGCGGCGAGGCCGTCGACGACCTCATGCTCTACGGACGCGGCGCGGGCGGCTTCCCGACCGCGTCGGCCATGCTCGGCGACGTGGTCGCAGCCGCGTCGAACCGCCAGCGCGGCATCGCCGCTGAACCGCTGCGTCTGGTGCCAGCGGTCATCCGGCCGATCGACCAGACCTCGTCGGCCTTCTACCTGGCCCTCGACGTGGACGACCAACCCGGCGTGCTCGCCTCGGTCGCTGCGGTGTTCGGCCGGCACGGGGTGTCGATCCGTTCGATGGAGCAGCACGGTCAGGGTGGTGGTGCTCGTATCACGTTCATCACCCACACCGCGCTCGAAGCCGATGTGCAGGCGACCCTTCGCGGTCTGCGCGAGCTCGACGCCGTGACCAAGGTCGGTGCCGTCGTTCGGGTCATCGGGGACTGATCGTGGAGTACGTCTCGACGCGCGGCGATGCACCCACGCTCGACTTCGGTGGCGCGCTGTTGACAGGTCTGGCGCTCGACGGCGGCTTGTATGTCCCGACGCAGTATCCGGCGTTCGCCGACGGCGACGTCGAGCGGTTCGCCGACATGCCGTATGCGGCTGTCGCCACCGAGGTGATCTGGCCGTTCGTCGAAGGTTCGTCGATCTCCAAGGCAGATCTCGATGCGATGGTCCAGGCTGCCTACGCGACCTTCCGCCACGACGACGTCGTCCCGACGAGGCGACTGTCGGACGACGAGTACCTCCTCGAGCTGTTCTGGGGACCGACCCTGTCGTTCAAGGACGTCGCGCTGCAGCTGCTCGGACGGCTGTTCGAACACGTGCTGACCGCAGCCGGCGACCACGTCACGATCGTGGGCGCCACGTCGGGCGACACCGGTTCGGCCGCCATCGAGGCATGCCGAGACCGCAACGGCATCGAACTCGTGATGCTCCACCCGCGCGGTCGCGTGTCAGACGTCCAGCGCCGGCAGATGACGACCGTCACGAGCGACAACATCCACAACGTGGCCGTCGACGGCACCTTCGACGACTGTCAGGACCTCGTGAAGGCGATGTTCGGCGATCACGCGTTTCGCGACGAGATGCACCTGGCCGCCGTCAACTCGATCAACTGGGCCAGGGTCGCGGCACAGGTCGTCTACTACGTCACGTCGTCGAGCCGCCTCGTGGCCACGACCGGACGTCGACCCTCCTACACCGTGCCGACCGGCAACTTCGGCAACATCCTCGCCGCCGACATCGCCCGGCGGATGGGTGCCCCCATCGATCAGCTGGTCATCGCGTCGAACGACAACGACATCCTCACCCGCACGCACGGCTCTGGTTCCATGACGATCGACCAGGTCGTCGCGACCACGAGTCCGGCGATGGACATCCAGGTCTCGTCGAACTTCGAGCGGGTGCTCCACGAACTCTTCGACCGCGATGGTCTGGCGCTCGGCGAGGCGATGCGCGACTTCCGAGCCACGGGGTCGATGCAGCTCTCCGACGCCCAGCGCTCGTCACTGCAGGGGCGCTTCGGTGCCGGCGCAGCGACGATCGACGAGGTCACGGCCGCGATGGGCGCCGTCCACGTGGAGTTCGACGAGGTCATCGATCCTCACACCGGCGTCGCCGTGCACGTCGGCCGCTCGGTCGAGACCGAGGGCCCGATGGTCTACGTTGCGAGTGCACATCCGGCGAAGTTCGGCGACGCAGTCGTGGAGGCTCTCGGCGTCGAACCGACACTGCCTGAGCATCTCTCGGACCTGTTCGAACGTGAGGAGCGTTGCGCAACGGTCGAACCGGCACTCGCGTCGATGCAGCACCACGTCCGCTCAGTGACTCGACGAGCCTGACCGAACCGCAATGCGACCCTCTCGAGGGGTTGGATCTCGACCGAGAGGCCACCTGCGGGGTCGAATCACAACGGTGTGATTGCCGCCGGCCCGCTCTCGCCGGTACCATCGGCCCTCGGCGGTGACGCCAACTCGGTGCGACACCGACTGTGGGTGGGACCATCTGCGGTCCGAGCAGTCGGTCATTGTGCCGCCCGAGACCCGGACCTCTCGTGTCCGGACACTCCCGAACGAGACCCCTGAGGTACGTGGATGTCCAGTCAGCCCGATGCACTCGACCGCGGTGTGCTCGAACGCAAAGCCCGTGACGAACTGGT
>JAHDHM010000142.1 GCA_020631315.1 Acidimicrobiales bacterium | reverse complement strand
TGCCGTCCCAGCGTTCGTGGTGTTGTGTTGCTGCGTCGAGCCAGGTGCCGAGCCATGGGCGGAGGGGCATCAGGAACTTGGCGGAGTTCTTGGGGTGGTCGCGGAGCTGTTGCCATTCCTCGTCCGTGGGGCGCCCTGGCTTGTTGAGCACCTCGGACGGCACGGTGAGCTTGCCCATGTCGTGGACGAGGGCGGCCCAGTGGAGCTTCTCGCGGTCGGCCTCGGAGATCCCGAGTTCCTCGGCGATCATGTCGGAGTAGGCGCGCACCCGCTCCGAATGGCCGCGGGTCATGCGGTCGTGGTCGTTGAGCATCGCCAGCAGCGTCACGATGTTCTGGGCGGCTTCTTCCGGGGTGTCACCGAGCGACTCGCCGTTCTCGACCTTGCGTTGGAGCTCACGTGCCGATCGCTGTTTCAGGGCGGTCTTGAAGCGGTCGGGGGCTTCGCCGGGGAACACGAGGGTGCACTGGTAGAGGAAGGCGAGTGGGGCGAGGCCTTGGATGGCGGGTCGGACGACGGTGATCGCGATGGTGGAGACGACGAGGATGCCGATCCACCAGGCGATCGCGCCCACCAACATCGACGGTCGCGGGACGACCCAGGAGAACACGGTGCCGGCGAGATAGCCGGCGAGCACGGGCAGCAGGAACAGGGCGGTCTTCAGGGCGCGGGCGGCCCACGGGTTCTCACCCCAACGAGAGTTCTTCTGGTCCTCTGCCTGGCTCGACGCGGAACCGCCCGTCGCCGAAGTCGTGCCACCCATGCGCTCCGTATCGGCAGTCAGACGGCCGAATTTGAGCGGACAAACGTATGTCGGGTGTGCGTCAGCGCAGCGGTCCGACGTACTCCGAGGCCGGTCGCACGATGCGGTTGCCGTCGATCTGTTCCATGGCGTGGGCCATCCAGCCGATCGCCCGGCTGATCGCGAACGTCGGTGTGAACAGCTCACGCGGGACACCGGCCTGCTCGAGCGCGACGGCGGCGTAGAACTCCACGTTGGTCCGCAGCTCACGGTCGGGGTGGCGCTCGGCGAGTGTCTCGAGCACGAGATGTTCGACCTCGAGCGCGAGCTCGATCCTGCGGCCGCCGTGCTGTGTCGCCGTTCGACGCAACAGCGCGGCACGTGGATCGTCGGTCCGGTAGATCCGGTGGCCGAACCCCATGACGCGACGTCCGGCAGCCAGGTGCTCCTGGACCCAACGCTGCGGCTCGCCGTCGGCCTCGATCTCGTCGAGCATGTCGAGGACGAGGCTGGGGGCACCGCCGTGCAGCGGCCCGGAGAGTGAACCGATGCCGGCCGTCAGTACTCCGGTCATGCTCGCTCCTGACGAGGCGGTGCACCGAGCGACGAACGTCGAGGCGTTGAAGCCGTGGTCGACGGTGAGGCACAGGTACTGGCGGACGGCGTCGGCGGCGGCCGGGTCCGGCTCGGCGTCGAGCAGCATTCGCAGGTAGGCCGTCGCCAGGTCTCCGTCGGCTGGCGCGGCGATGGCCCGGCCGCGGCTGCGGCGCCAGATCCCGGCGACGATCGTCGGCATGGGGGCGATGAGCGCGAGCGCCTCGGAATGCACCTGTTCGACGGGGCGGTCGACCCACGGGCCGAGCGCCGCTCCGTGATGCGAGAGCACCGTGCGCAGGGCATCGATGACGCCGCCGGACCCGGCCGCGACCGCGCCGGCGGCGAGTTCGATCGCCGAGTCGAGCGGTGCCGTCCGCAGCTGAGCGACCTGCGCGGCGAAGTCGGCGGACCGGGTGGCCTCAGGCAGGTGGCCGTGGTGGAAGAGATGCCAGACGTCCTCGACCGGATGGCGTTCGGCGAGCGCCGCCGCGTCGTGGCCCCGGTAGTGGAAGTAGCCCTCGTCGCCGCGCACGTCGCCCACCTCGGTGCGTGCGACCACGATGCCGTCGAGACCGGGTGGGACGTGCGTGCCCGCTGGAGCGAGTGGGCTGGGGCTGGCGGGCAACGTCGGGTGGTCAGGGGAGATCAGGGTCATGTGTCGAGTGTCGCGCTGTCAATGGCATTGATCAACGTTGATCATCGATCAACGTTCGCTGGTATGCTCTCGGTGATGTCCGCCGAGTCCTCGACAGCGTCGTCCGTCGATCTCGTGTCCAGCGCCGACGCGGCGTCGTTGCTCGGCGTCCAACGGTCGACGCTCTACGCCTACGTCTCGCGCGGTCAGCTGACCTCGCACCGACGGCCAGGGCAACGCGGCAGCTGGTTCGACCCCCGCGAACTCGACGGGCTCGCCCGAGAGGGCCGCCGCGGCTCGCTTCGGCCTGACGTCGTCATCGAGTCCGGCCTCACGTTGGTGACACCGGCCGGGCATCACTATCGGGGCCGCTCGGCGATCGAGCTGGCCGCGTCGGCGACGTTCGAGGAGGTCGCCGACCTGCTCTGGGGGCCGGCCGATCGCGGCGCCACGCCGTGGCCCGACGCGTCGACCACCGAGGTCGACAGCGTGCTCCACCAGGTGCTGGACGCGCTCCCGGCATCGGCGTCTCCTCTCGACGCAGTTCGGGTCGTGTTGCCCGTGCTGGCGGCACGGGACACGTTGCGCGGTGACCTGCGCCGAGACCGCGTGCTCGGCCTCGCGCGACGTCTGGTCGACGTCACGGCAGCGATGCTGTGGCGTCACGCAGGTGCACCGGCCCCCGGCGACCGACGCGCTCAGCTGGTGACCGAACACGGCATCGCCGGACGCCTCGCGACGGTGCTGTCCGACGATCCGTCGAACGTCAGCTCACTCGAAGCCGACCACGTGCGTCGGGTGCTGGTGTTGATGGCCGACCACGAGTTGGCAGCATCGACCTCGGCGGTACGGATTGCGGCGTCGTTCGGCGCCGACCCCTACGCCGCCCTGATCGCCGGCCACGCTGCCTTCGGCGGGGCGCTCCACGGCGCCGCAAGCACCTGGGTTGAGCGCTTCCTCGACGAACTCCTCGAGGTGGGCGACGCCGAACGGGTCGTGGGGGAGTGGCTGTCCGGCGGCCGACGCATACCCGGCCTCGGCCAGGTCCTGTACCCCGACGGCGATCCGCGTGGTGCGGTCTTGCTCGCCGCCGCTGCCGAGACGGGCGCCACCGACGTCGTCGACATGGCGAACTCGGTCGAGGAACTGGTGCGTCGCGAAGGCCTCCCTCCGCCGAACGTCGACTTCGGTCTCGCCGTGTTGGCCCGCTGCCACGCATGGCGTCGAGGGTCGGGTGAACTGCTCTTCGCCGTCGGTCGCAGCACCGGCTGGCTGGCCCACGCGATGGAGGAGTACGAGCAGCGGTCCTCAGTGCGTCTGCGGGCCCTCTACACAGGTCCTCGACCAGAGGTCTGATCCTCTGATCTACTACCGCCATGACGGCTTTCCTGCATTCCTACGCTGACCCTGCCAAGGACGAAGGCGCCTTCGTTCATCTCGTCGGAGCCGAGGGCACACGCCTGCACGGCAAGGACGGTCGCACCTACCTCGATGCCATGGCGAGCCTCTGGTACTGCCAGGTCGGTCACGGTCGTCGCGAGATCATCGACGCCGTCACGAAGCAGATGAGCGAGTTCTCGAACTACCACACGTTCGACCCGTTCACCCATGGCCCAGCCGTCGAGGTGTCCGAGCGCATCGCCGGTGTCTCGCCGTGGGACGACCCGCGGGTCTTCCTCGCCTGTTCCGGTTCGGAGGCCGTCGACACCGCGCTCAAGATGATGCGGCTCGTCCACCAGCGCCGCGCCGGCGAGAGCGCCGAAGCCAAACAGATCATCGTTCGTCGCGAGCGTGGCTATCACGGCGTCAACTTCGGCGGCACGACCGCGCAGGGCATCGCCGCCAACCGCGAAGGCTGGGGCGACATGGTCCCGCACTTCGTCGAGGTGCCCGGCGACGATCTCGAGGCCATGGCCTCGCTGTTCGCCGAGCAGGGCGACAAGATCGCCGGCGTCATCACCGAGCCGCTCCAGGGCGCAGGCGGCGTCTTCCCGCCGCCGCCCGGCTACCTCGAGGGCCTGCGCCGCATGTGTGACGACCACGGTGCGCTGCTGTGCTTCGACGAGGTCATCGCCGGCTTCGGTCGGACCGGTGAGTGGTTCGCCTCCCAGACCTATGGCGTGACGCCGGATCTGCTGACCTTCGCGAAGGGCGTCACGTCGGGCTACCTGCCGCTGTCGGGCGTCATCGTCGGTGACTCGATCTCTCGCGAGCTCGAGGACTTCGGCGCCATGTTCCGTCACGGCTACACGTATTCGGGTCACGCAGCTTCGTGCGCCGCCGGCCTCGCCAACATCGACATCATCGAGAACGAAGGCCTCGTCGCGAAGGCACGAGACCTGCATCGCTGGTTCGAGAGCGGTCTGTCGGCCCTCGTCGCCGACGGCACGATCGTGTCGTACCGCGGCCACGGCGGTGTGTGGGCCGCCGAGGTCGGTCAGGACTCCATCGTGGTGCGCGATCGCATGCTCGCCGAGCAGGGTGTCGTCGTGCGCGGCATCGGCGAGGCCATTGCCATGTGCCCGCCGCTGATCGCCACCGAAGACGAGGTCGGCGAGATCCTCGACGCGATGGTCGCCTGCCTCTGAGCATGCGCGATCACCCCGGCTACGAACGCTTTCCCGAGGGGTTCTTCGACCGCGTCGACGAGACGCCCGACGGCGTGTTCTACGACCAGCGGCTCGTCACGCACATCGACGACCGGGCGATCGCAGCTGTCGGGGATCTGTATGCCGAACTCGGCATCGGCCGGTCGGCATCGGAGTCCGTGCAGGAGGACGGCACCGTCGTCGACCTGATGTCGAGCTGGATCTCCCACTTCCAGGAGGCGCCGTCGTCGCTGACGGTCGTGGGCATGAACGCCGACGAGCTGTCCCGGAACCCGCAGGCCTCGGTCTGGCACGTCCACGACCTCAACGAGGATCCGGACCTCTCCTGGGTGGGCGACGAGGGCTCGGTTGCCGATGTCGTGTGCTGCGTGTCGGTCGACTACCTGAACCGCCCGCTCGAGGTGTTCGAGTCGGTGTGGCGTCTGCTGCGACCGGGTGGCCGGTTCGTGCACACGTTCTCGAACCGCTGTTTCCCGACCAAGGCGATCCGCGGTTGGGGGATGACCGACGACGCCGGACACGTCGCCGTGGTGCAGGCGTACTTCGCGCTCACCGGGCCGTGGGCCGACATCACCGCGCAGCAGCGCACCCCGCCCGGGTTCGGCGATCCGCTCTTCGCCGTCTGGGCCGCGAAGCCTGAGAACTGAATGCTGCAACCCTCGACCTGACAGACTCGGTGCATCGCGACACCGAGGGGGCGTCGTGGTCGAAGGGGGAGCAGTGTCGGAGTCTGCGGTGACGGATCAGCCCAGCCGGATGGCGATGGTCGACTACCTGATGCTCGAACCCGAGCCGCACCTGGTCGCCAACCAGTGCACGTCGTGCGGCGCCCGGTACTTCGACCGCCGCAACGCCTGCGCCGCCTGCTTCGACACCGACTTCGAGAAGGTCACCGTGCCGACCGAAGGCGAGGTCGCGTCATTCACGATCGTTGCGTTCGCCTCGCCGGGCGTCGAGGTGCCGTTCGTCGCCGCCGTCGTCGACTGTGGCGGCACCAGCGTGCGGGCCAACCTCGTCAACGTGCCCGCGGATGACGACCACGTGAAGCTCGGCATGAAGGTCCGGCTGACCACCTTCTCGATGGGCGTCGACAGCAACGGCGTCGAGGGCGTCGGTTTCGGCTTCGAGCCCGCCTGAGGCACACACAGCTCTCACCGGACACAGCAGCGCACGTACTCACGGGACACAGGACCACAGGGGGAAACGACATGGCCAACGACGACATCTGGATCCTCGGGATCAACATGACGAAGTTCGGCAAGCACCACGACAAGGACGTCGTGGATCTCGGTGCCGAGGCCGCGATGGCCGCGCTCGCCGATGGCGGCGTCACGATGGCCGACATCGGCATCCTCGCCGGCGGCAACCTCCGCGGTAGCGGCAGCTTCTCGCAGCAGCTCCCAGATCGGCCGGTATCCCCGCGTTCAACGTGAGCAACGCCTGTGCGACGGGCGCCACCGCGCTGCGTACGGCGATCATGGCGATCAAGGCCGGCGAATGCGACATGGGCCTGGCGGTCGGTGTCGAGAAGCTCGCCGGCGTCGGCCTCCTCGGGGCCACCGCACAGGGCGACACCGACGAATGGGAACGCACCGGCCGATTCGGTGCCATCGCCCCGACCGACGGTCGCATCGGCACCGCCAACATGCCGGGCACCTTCGCCCAGGTCGGCATGGAGTACGGCCACAAGTACGGCGGCGTCGACTTCGAGCTCTTCGCCCGCATCAGCGAGAAGAACCACGGGCACTCGACCCTCAACCCGCTGGCCGCCTACACGAAGGCCATGTCGGTCGAGCAGATCATGGGCGACATCATGATCGCCTACCCGAACACCCGGCCGATGTGCTCGGCCAACTGTGATGGCGCCGCGGCTGCGGTCGTGGTGTCGGGCGAGAAGCTCCGCACCCTCTCCGACGAGCAGCAGCGCCGCGCCGTGCGGGTCAGGGCCTCCGTGCTCACCAGCGACCCCTACACCGAGCGCTGCCAGGTGCTGCCCGACGTGAACACGCTGACGCGCCGAGCCGCCGAGCAGGCCTACGAGCAGGCGGGGGTCGGTCCTGAGGACCTCGATCTCGTCGAACTGCACGACTGCTTCGCCACCGCCGAACTCGTCCACTACGACAACCTCATGCTGTGCCCCGAGGGCGGTGCCGTCGACTTCTTCGAGTCCGGCAAGGCCCACCGCGACGGCGCCATGCCGGTGAACGTGTCCGGCGGCCTGCAGTCCAAGGGTCACCCGATCTCGGCCACCGGCATCGCCAACATCTGGGAGATCTGCCATCACCTGCGTGGTGAGGCCGGCGACCGCCAGATCGAAGGCGCCCGCATGGGTCTCGCCCACGTCATCGGCCTGGCATCGGCCTGTGGGGTGCACATCCTCGAGGGACAGGCAGCCTGACCCTGGCACCGGCACGTTTCCGTCCTGTCGTCGGGACGCTCGTCTACCTCTGGGATCGCGACACCGACTCGGTGCTGATGATCCGTCGTGACGCGCGCCCTGACGACGACCACTTCGGCAAGTACAACGGCCTCGGCGGCAAGCTCGAACTCGACGAGTCGGTCGTCGAAGGCGCCCGCCGCGAGCTGCGAGAAGAGGCGTCGGTCGAGCTCGACGAACTGACCCTCCGGGCCACCATCACGTGGAGCAACTTCGGGCCCAAGGGCGAGGAGTGGCTCGGCTTCGTGTTCCTCGCGACCTCGTGGACCGGCGATGCCCCGGACTCCAACGACGAGGGCACGCTGCACTGGATCCCGCGGTCGCGCCTGCTCGCCGCCTGCGACCAGAATCCGGACACGAGAGTGGCGGCCGACCTTCCCATGTGGGAGGGCGACCGCCACTTCGTGCCGCTGATCTTCGACGAGGACCCCCGGACCGTCCACGGCACCATGCCGTACGACCGGGACCGCCCCGTCAGCTGGAGCTACGACCGCATCTAGCTGGAGAACGGATCCGTGCCGTACTTGTCCCGATGCAGATCGGCCGCCTGGGGCAGCCACTCGTCACGACCGATCCGACCCTTGAAGGACTCGAGCTGCGTGTCGAGGTCGCGGACGCCCTCGGGCTGCAGCCGAGCGATCTGGCGGAACGTGTAGATGCCGTTGCGGTTGAGCAGGGCCTCCAGGTAGGGGCCGACGCCCTTGATCCGCTGCAGGTCGTCCGGGTTGGCCCGCAGGACCTCGACCGGCTCCGGGCCGAGGAACGACGCCGTACCAGCCGCCACCGCCGCAGCAACCGCATCCGGATCCGCCGCCTCCAGCTCTTCTGCATCGCCGGCCGTCGCCTCTGCGGCCTCGCTGTTGGCTTGTTCGGCCGCCGCCACTGCGGCCTCGCTGTTGGCTTGTTCGGCCGCCGCCACTGCGGCCTCGGCGGCAGCGAGGTCGGCCTTGGCATCGGCGTTCGCTGCAGCGAGGGCGGTGTTGGCGTCCTGCGCCGCGGCCATGTCAGCTCGTGCAGATGTGAGGTCAGCCTGAGCAGCTGCCAGCGAAGCGTTCGCTGCGTCGAGGTCGGCGGCCAACGAGGCACGAGCGTCGCCGCACGCATCCAGGTCGCCCTTGAGCGATGCCACCTCGGCAGCGAGCGCCGTGTTGGCGTCCTGTGCCGCAGCGAGATCGCCACGTGCTTCAGCGACCTCGGCAGCCATCGCGGTGTTCGCGTCCTGCGCCGCCGCGAGGTCAGCCAGACCAGCCTGTGCTGTGTTCAGTTCAGCCTGTGCTGTGCCGAGTTCAGCCTGTGCTGTGCCGAGTTCAGCCTGTGCTGTGCCGAGTTCAGCCTGTG
>JAHDHM010000141.1 GCA_020631315.1 Acidimicrobiales bacterium | reverse complement strand
CCACGCGCCGGACGCGGTGAGCACCACGAGGCGAGATCGCTCCACGCTCCATGGCCGACTTCAACACCTGGGTGGCATCGGGACCGAGCGGAGCGACCGTGTCCAGATCGGTCGCGTCGAGGTCGGCGTTCTTGCTGACGCCTCGTTCGGTCGCCCTGGCTCGAGCGACGGCGACGCGCTCGGCAACGGCGTCCGACGCCTCTTCGGCCGTGCCCTCGAGCACCAGCTCGGGCCGGGGGCGGTCGACCAGGATGCGCAGGTCGAACCGGTCGAGGAGCGGCCCGGACAGTCGCCGCGAGTACCGGGCTCGCTCTGCTCCGGAACACCGGCAGACGCCCGGTCGACCTCCCTCCCCACATGGACAGGGATTCATCGCGGCGACGAGCAGCACGTCGGCGGGGAAGACCTCGGTTCCCTGCGCCCGGACGATGGTGACGTTGCCGTCCTCGATCGGTTGGCGGAGCATCTCGAGTGCGTGGGGTGCGAACTCACCCATCTCGTCGAGGAACAGGACGCCACAGTGCGCCAGCGTGAGCGCACCAGGACGCAGGCGACTCGACCCACCACCGATCAGCCCACTCGCGGAGACGCTGTGATGCGGAGCACTGAACGGCGGCGTCCGGTCGAGAGGTCCCTCCGGTGGCAACACGCCTGCGGCCGACCGGACGACGGCGACCTCGAGCGCCTCGGCATCGTCGAGGGGCGGCAACAGGCCAGGGAGGCGACGGGCGAGCATGGTCTTGCCCGAACCAGGCGGCCCCAGGAGGAGCAGGTGATGGCCACCTGCGGCGGCCACCTCGACGGCGAGCCGAGCCAGCGGTTGACCCCGGACATCCAAGAGGTCCGGCCCGGCGAAGCACGACCCAGCCGTCTCCGCCGGGGGTGGAGGCGCCCACGGCTGATCGCCCCGAAGACACGCGATGAGTTCGGCGAGGTCGGCACACGGCAGCGGGATCGTGCTCGGTACGGCCGCCACCGCGGCGGCATCGGGCCGGGCCACGACGACCTCGCCTGCGCCGAGCGACGCAGCGATCGGCAGCACCCCCACGACGGACCGGATGGACCCGTCGAGTCCGAGCTCGCCGATGGCAGCGAGCCCTTCGACCGAGCGCAACGGGATCTGCCGAGAGGCGGCGGCGAGTGCCATGGCGATGGCCACGTCGAGCGAGGCGCCCGTCTTGCGAACACCGGTCGGTGCGAGGTTGACGGTGACCCGCTGGTCCGGCCAGCGAAGGCCCGACGACATGAAGGCCGCCCGCACGCGATCGCGTGCTTCACGACATGCGGCATCGGGCAGGCCCACGACCGAGAAGCTCGGGAGTCCTTGGGCGACGTGGACCTCGACGCGGACGGGGATGCCGCGCACCCCGGAGATGACGGCAGAGCGAACGGTCGCCAGCATGGCAACTCCGATCACGAAGGGGTCGATCGACCCAGGTGACGAGTGGCCAGGACGCAGATCCGGCGATCAACGCTGCAGCGGTCGACGGCCATTTCGGCCGACGTGTCAAGCGCTCGGCGTGACACTATCGGCGGGATGGGACATCGACGACGTGACGTGTTGCCAGCGACGAGCTCCCGACGGAGGACCGGTCGTTGAGCGTCACCGCCGTCGCCTTCGACATCGACCAGACGCTGTGGGACTTCCACGCCGTTCGCATCGAGGCGTTGCGTGCCGTCGCCTCGCTGTTCGCAGAACGTGCGACCATCCCGCGCGACCAGCTCGTACCGCTGCTCGAGACGGACTCGCTCCAGGCTCGCTACGACCGACTCGAACTCCAGCGCCCCGCTCGACAACTCGCCGCGATCCGCGGACTCGCCCTCGCAGAAGCCGCCGCCGAGATCGCACCCGGCGACGAGCGCCTGCCGGCCGACGCGACCGAGCTCTACTTCCGACACCGACACGCGCCACGATCGCCGTACCCCGACACGATCCCGGCACTGACCGAGCTGCGTGACTCGGGGCTGCGCCTCGCCATCGTCAGCAACGGCAACACCGATCTGCAGGCGATGGGCATCGCCCACTTCTTCGACGAGGTCGTCCTCGGACCTCGGGTCGGGACCGCCAAGCCGTACGAGGAGATCTACCGGCTGGTCGAGCGTGGACTCGGTGTCGACGCGGCCGAGCTCGTCTGCGTCGGTGACGATGTGGACAAGGACGTGTGCGCGCCCCAGCGCTTCGGCTGGCGAGGGGTCTGGAACCGCCGAGATGCCCAAGCGACGCCACCCGACTGCAGTCCAGATGCGACCGTCGAGTTGCTCACCGAGCTGCCCGCCGTCATCGACGGTTGGCGCTGACCTCGACACACGGCAGACTCGGCAGATGGGCTACAACCCCGACCGGCCGTTCAAGGCCCGACCCGTCGATTACGTGGTGATGGCCCTCGCCGTCGTCGTGTCGATCGCTCTGGTCATCTGGGCGTTCCTCGGCTGAGCAACGGTGCCCGCGACGAGCTCAGAACGCGCCTTCGAGGACCCGAACGCCGGTCGGTGAGACCCAGGCCACGTCGAAACGCACCGTGTGCCAGTGACGTTCGCCGGCGGTGAGGTAGGCGGCCGTGAGCTGTCGGATCGTGCGTTGCTTGCGGTGACCGACGGCGTCGAACCCGGTCCCGTGTCGTGCCGACGACCGCGCCTTGACCTCGACCACGGCGAGTACACCGCCACGCTCCACGAGCAGATCGAGCTCACCGCGCCGTGTTCGGACGTTGCGGTCGACCAGCGTCCAGCCGTGCGCCTCGTAGCGAGCGAGCGCACGGTCCTCGCCCTGGCGGCCGAGGCGCTGACGCGCCGCGGTCACGGAGCGTCGAGTTCGGTCTCCGGCAGGCGCTCGATGTTGACGTCGCGGAAGGTCACGATGGTGACCGAGGGGACGAACCGGTTGGGTCGGTACATGTCCCAGACCCATGCATCGGTCAGTTCGACCTCGAGTGCGGGGTGACCGCCCAGGTCGATCGTCCGCCGTTCGACGGCATTGGCCAGGTAGAAGCGCCGCTCGGACTCGACGACGTACGAGAACACCCGGCACGCGTCGCGGTACTCCCGCAACAGCGACATCTCGAGATCGGACTCGTAGTCCTCGAGGTCATCCGATGACACGGCAGCTCCTCGCCGGTCGACTCGCGGACACCGACCATGCGGTGTCGATCACCCTGCGGATGGCACCCGCAGCGAACGGGATCAGAAGTCCCGCTTCTCCTTCACGCGGGCACGCTTGCCGACGCGATCGCGCAGGTAGTACAGCTTCGCCCGACGCACGTCGCCACGGGTGGCGACCTCGATCTTGTCGATGTTCGGCGAGTTGACCGGGAAGGTCCGCTCGACACCGACGCCGAACGACACCTTGCGCACGGTGAACGAGGAACGGACGCCGTTGCCACGACGGGCGATGCACACACCCTCGAAGACCTGGACACGCTGACGGTTGCCCTCGATGACCTTCACGTGGACACGGACGGTGTCACCGGCCGCGAACTGGGGGATGTCGTCTCGGACGGACGCTGCGTCGATGAGATCGGTGTTGTGCATGGCGCGTTCCTCGGGGCGGGGCCGGTCACGGCCCGTCGTGGTGGGTGGCAACTGGGAAGGGGTTGGCTCCGACGCGCTCGCCGTCCAGCCCTTCCAGGCCGACGCACGAGTGTAGCTGTCCACGGCGAGCTGTCCAACGGTCCGTCGGACTCGATCGCTCAGAAGCCGAACTCGTCGAGCAGCGAACGCTCCTCGGGGGTCAACCCACCGCGACGTTCCAGCAGATCCGGGCGGTGCCGACGGGTGCGATCCAGTGCTGCGGCCCGACGCCAGCGGTCGACGCGTGCGTGGTCGCCGCTGCGCAACACGTCGGGCACCGCCCAGCCACGGAACTCGGCCGGCCGGGTGAACTGGGGGTACTCGAGCAGCCCGTCGGCGAAGCTCTCGTCCTCGGGCGAGGCGACGTTGCCCAACACCCCCGGCACCAGTCGGGCCGCCGCTTCGACGATGACCATCGCCGCCGTCTCGCCGCCGGCCAGGACCATGTCGCCGATCGACACCTCGCCGTCAGCCAGATGGTCGATCACCCGCTGGTCGACACCTTCGTACCGGCCGCACAGCAGCGAGAAGCCACCGGACGAGGCCAGCTCGGCGGCCATGGACTGGTCGAAACGTCGGCCACCCGCTTCGACGGCGGCGAACAGCGGCTCGGGCATCATGACCATGCCCGCTCCCCCGCCGAACGGGGTGTCGTCGACGCTGCGATGGCGATCGGTGGTCGCCATCCGCAGATCGTGGGCTCTCAGGTCGAGCGTGCCGTTGGCCTGCCCTCGACCCAGCACGGACTCACCGAACACGGCGCGCAACATGTCGGGGAAGATCGAGAAGACGTCGACCCGAAGTCGAGGCCCCTCAGCTTCGTCGCTCGGCTCACTCACAGGTCCCAGAGACCTTCGGGCACCTCGACCACGACCTGGCCGTCGACCACCTCGGTGACGAAGTCGATCGGCACGAGATGGCCGGTGTCGAGCACCATCAGCTCCGACGCCGGATTGTCGACGACCTCGGCGACGGTGCCCCGCAGCACACCGTCGGCGTCGACGACAACAGCGCCGAACAGCTCGTGGAGCCACAGCGCATCCGGGTCGTCGATCGGTTCGCCGTAGAGCCTCGGTCGGCCGACCGCCTCGGCTGCGTTGCGGTCCCCGACGCCGTCGAGGCGAACGAGCCATCGGCCTTGGTGCGGTTTGGCACCGAGGATCGTGATCGACGACGCGCCCTCGGGGTCGGTGAAGAGGGTCGCGCCCTTGGCGAGACGCTCCTCGACGTTGGAGGTCAGATCGACCACGACCTCACCTCGAAGGCCGTGAACGCGGACGATCCGCCCGACTTCGAGGAGTGCGGGCGGATCGTTCGACGTCATGTGTGCGTGTGAGATGTGCCGGTGATCGGAGGACCGATCAGTTCTCGAAGTCGACCTCGACCTCGAGCTCGTCCTGCACGGCGGCGGCACGAACGAGGGCGCGGATGCCGTGGGCGACACGGCCACGCTTGCCGATGACACGACCCATGTCGTCCTGGGCGACGCGAGCGACCATGGAGAGCTTGGTGTCGCTCCCCTCGATCTCGAGCTCGACGGCGTCCTTGTCGTCGACGATCTGGGTGATCAGGTAGACGAGGACCTCTTCGGCACGCGTGATGCGCTCTTCTTCGACGGTGGCGTCGCTCATGCCGACGCCTCCGCGGCCTCAGCAGCCTCTTCGGCCGGAGCCTCGGCGGCGGGCTCGGGATCGGTGCCCTTCTCGAAGTGCTCCCAGGTCCCGGTGACCTTCAGCAGCTTCTCGACGGTCTCGGACGGCTTGGCGCCGTTGCGCAGCCACTTGAGGGCCTTCTCGTCGTCGACCTTGACGCCGGACGGCTCGAGGCGCGGCTGGTACGTGCCGACGATCTCGAGGAACCGGCCGTCACGCGGCGAACGGCTGTCCGCCGCGACGATGCGGTAGGTCGGCTGCTTTTTCTTGCCCATTCGCATCAGGCGAAGTCGAACGGCCATGTTGCTCCTTGTGGGGACGGCACACGTCGGGTGCCGAGGTAGAGAGTGGGCGTGCCCAGGAGGGGCGTTGCCCGGATGGGGACGGTGTCCGCGCTCGGACGCGGGGAAACCGCCGTCAGAACCGACTGACGATCCTAGCGCCCCGGAAGGCGGAAGGTCACGTCCTGATTTTCGTCGCCGCCAAGACCGGCCTGTTGCAGCAGCTCGTCGGGCAGGTCTGGCAGCTGGAACGCGGGCTCGTTGGCCGCCAACGCACGCTGCTTCTTGGACGCTGTGATGCGTGAGCCCTTCTTGGCCTTCTTCTTGTTCTTCTTCGCCTTCTTCTTGGCGAACTGGGGTCCCATGACCCCCTTCATCATCTTCTGCATCTCGCCGAACTGCTTGACCAGCTGGGAGACCTGCGATGCCGAGGTGCCGCTGCCCTTCGCGATGCGGGCACGACGCGAGCCGTCGATGATGGCCGGGTCGGTCCGCTCCTCGGTGGTCATCGACCGGACCATCGCTTCGACACGGGAGATCTCGCGGTCGTCGATGTTGGTGTTCTTGAGCTCCTTCGGCACGCCGGGAAGCATCCCGACGATCGAGTTGAGGCTGCCCATCTTCTTGACGGCCTGGAGCTGGTCCAGGAAGTCGTCGAGGGTGAACGTGCCCTCCATCATCCGGCGGGCGGCCTCTTCGGCCTGCTCCTCCTCATAGGCCTCTTCGGCCTTCTCGATGAGGGTGAGCACATCGCCCATGCCCAGGATCCGGTTGGCCATCCGGTCCGGGTGGAACTGGTCGAACTCGTCGAGGTTCTCGCCGGTCGACGCGAAGGCGATCGGACGTCCGACGACCTCCTTGACGGACAGAGCCGCACCACCGCGTGCGTCGCCGTCGAGCTTGGTGAGGATGACGCCGTCGAGCTCGAGGGTGTCGTGGAACGCCTCGGCCGTGTTGACCGCGTCCTGACCGGTCATCGCGTCGATGACGAGGAACGTGTAGTGCGGCTCGATGGTGTCGGAGATCCGTCGGATCTCGTCCATCAACTCCTCGTCGATGGACAGGCGGCCGGCGGTGTCGCAGATGACCACGTCACGGCCGGTGCGCTTGGCCTCTTCGATGCCGAGGCGAGCTGCCGTGACCGGGTCGGCGGGATCGGAGAACACCGGGACGTCGATGCGGCCACCGAGCGTCTTGAGCTGTTCGACCGCCGCCGGGCGCTGGAGATCGGCACCGATGAGCAGTGGGTGGCGACCCTGACGCTTGAACCAGGCGGCGAGCTTCGCCGAGTTGGTGGTCTTGCCCGAACCCTGGAGGCCGGCCATGAGCACGACGGTCGGGGGCTTCGGGGCGAAGGTGATCGCGAGCGTCTCGCCGCCGAGGATGCCGGTGAGCTCCTCGTCGACGATCTTCACGACGGTCTGACCCGGCGTCAGGCTGGCCGAGACCTCTTGGCCGATGACGCGTTCGCGGACGCGTGCGACGAAGTCCTTGACGACCTGGAAGTTGACGTCGGCTTCGAGGAGGGCGAGACGGATCTCGCGCATCGCCTCGTCGACGTCGGCCTCGCTCAGGCGGCCCTTGCCGCGGAGCTTGCCGAAGATCCCGTCGAAACGATCGGACAGTGACTCGAACATCAGGACTCCTCGCTCACGAGTGCGTCGACGAACTCGGCGGCGTCGAACTCGACGAGGTCATGGGCGCCCTCGCCCAGACCCACGAGCTTCACCGGGATGCCGAGATCGTTCTGGATGGCGAACACGATGCCGCCCTTGGCCGAGCCGTCGAGTTTGGTCAGGACGACGCCGGTGACGTCGACGGCCTCGGTGAACTCACGCGCCTGAGTGAGGCCGTTCTGGCCGGTCGTCGCGTCGATGACGAGCAACGTCTCGGTGACGACGCCCGGCTCACGCTCGGCGACGCGGCGCACCTTGCGCAGCTCGTCCATCAGGTTGACCTTGGTGTGCAACCGACCGGCGGTGTCGGCCAGCACCACGTCGACGTCGCGGGCGAACGCCGCCTGCACCGCATCGAAGACCACTGAGCTCGGGTCGGCACCTTCGGCACCGCGCACCAGCTGGGCGTCGCAGCGCTCGGCCCAGGTGCCGAGCTGTTCGGCTGCGGCCGCCCGGAAGGTGTCACCGGCGGCCATCATGACGGAGGTGCCCTCGGCGGTCAGCTGCTGACCGACCTTGCCGATGGTGGTGGTCTTTCCGACACCGTTGACGCCGACGAACAGCCACACCGTCTGGCCCTCGTCGGACTGCTGGAGGCTGCGGTCGGCCTGGAGACGTTCGACCATGTCGGCCTTCAGCGCGTCCACCAGGTCGCGGGACTCCTTGATGCCGTTGGCCTTGGCGTTGGCACGCAGGGCGTCGAGCAGTTCGGTCGTGGCGGCGACGCCGACATCGGCACGAATCAGGGCCTCTTCGAGCTCGTCGTAGGTGTCGTCATCGACACCGCGAGAGAGCACCGAACCCAGGTAGCCGGCGACGACAGAGCGAGCCTTGCCGAGACGCCCGAAGAACGACGGCGGTTCCGGGGGCGCTTCGGGGACGACCTCGGGCTCGTCCGGGGCGGGCTCGTCGTCGGGGATGAGATCGGCAGGGCGGGTGTCGACCAGGGTCGGACGCGGCTTGGCCTCGACCTCTCCGGGCACCTGGCCGCTGCGGTTGAACGTCCGGTACAGGAACGGCAGCAGCGCCAGGATCACCAGGATCACGGCGACGACGATGATGAGCGTGGTGGTCATGCGACCGACCAATGTACCGGCACCCCAGGCCGGGGCGTCCGCTCAGATGATGGGTGGCGGCACCAACACGTCGATGCTGAAGCTCGTGCCATCGGTGAACTCGCCGCTGATGGTCATCGCGACC
>JAHDHM010000140.1 GCA_020631315.1 Acidimicrobiales bacterium | reverse complement strand
ACGGAACGGATGTTCCGCGAGAACCTGCCCGCGCTCTACCGGCTAGCCTACGCCCTGCTGCGCCAGCGTGAGGAGGCGGAGGACGCGGTGCAGGACGCGTGGCTGCGCGTGGCCGGGGCGGGGCCTGCGGACTCGTCGGAGGGGGGGGGGCGGAGGCCAACGCGCTCCGCTAGCGCGGCGACGGTGGCGTCCAGGTCTCCCTGCACGCGGACGGCCGCGCCGGACACGAACGCGAGCACGGGACCGACCCGTGCTCGCACCCCCCACTCACGGCGCTCGGCGAGCATCGTGCCGGCGAACATGGCCACGATCGCGACCGTCACGACCCCTTCGGGGGCGCGCACCAGCAACGACGAGCCGATCGCCGCGCCGATGATGATCATCAGCACGATCACCGCGGCGGCGCGGAACGGCAGCGTCTTTCGATACGCCCAGATCTTGAAGACGTTGTTGCTCGCGAGGAGCAGGGCGGCCAAGGCCACCCCCTCCTTCGAGCCGAGGAAGAGCGACAGCGTGGGCACCATCACCAGCGAGCCCCCCAGCCCCGCGGACGCCGACACGGCGAACGCGAGATACACGAGGAGGAGCACGCCGATGACGGCGAGCGCTTCGATCACAATGAAACGAGGTCAGGCAAGACGGTCGCTCAGGCTCCCACGGTGCCGTGGCCGAGAGCGTCGAGCTGCTCGTTGAACGCTGCGACCTCACCGTCGACGAGCGCACGGTAGGCCGCGAGACCCTCGTCGGCCTGGCCGGCCAACTTGGCGAACACCTCGTGGCTCTGGACGGTCGGACGGGTGTCGGCCGACGACACGATCGGCGACAGGCCGTTCAGCTTCTCCCAGACCGACTCGCGGTAGTTGAGGCTGTCGCCCGCCGAGGTGAGCTCCCGCTGGACCAGACCGGCCTCGACCTCGCGCAGCCGTTCCTGCAGCGGTGCGATCGCGGCCACGACGTCGGCGGCGGCCTCGTCGTCGCCGAGCCGCGCCTTCCAGCCGTCGAGCTGGCCGTACATCGACCGCATGGCGTTGATGGCCACCGTCATCTCGTCGAGCTTCGACTGGATGGCGAGCATCAGCTCCTGCTGCTCGACCAGGTGATCGTGTTCGACGGACACACGCGGGTCGAGCACGAGCTCGACCGGCTGGCTCATCGACCAGTCGCCCACCGTCAGCGTCGCCGTGTAGGTGCCCGGCAGCGCGAGCGGCCCGGCGGGCCGGCCGTGGTACTCGGTGTCGACCATCTTCTCGCCGGCCGGGAGCATCATCGGCCACTGGAACGTGTTCATCCCCTGGTGGGCGGTGATGTACAGGCCCTTGCGGTCCGACTTCTCCTCCGGGATCGCGGAGGGGAAGGTGTCGATCACTGCACCGGACGCATCGCTGATCGTCAGCACCGCCTCGCCCGTGGCGTCCTCGGTGAGCCAGTAGTTGATGCGCACGCCACGCTCGGCGTCGTCACCGCCGTCGATCACCCGCTTGCGCTTGTGACCGGTCTCGGCCTCGTCGAGGTAGAACGTCGCGTTCTGGCCGATGGTGACGTGGTAGTTCTTGCCCTTCGGCGAACCCCAGAACGCCGCGAACAGGTGCTCGGGAGCACGCACTGCGGGGCGGGGCGCCAGCAGGTGGTTGCCCTCCCCCAGGCCCGCCTGCAGCTGGTGCAGCGGCGTGAGGTCGTCGAGGATCCAGAACGAACGGCCGTGGGTGGCGACGACGAGGTCGGTGCCCTTCACCTTCATGTCGTAGACGGGCGTGATCGGCAGGTTCGACTGCAGCGACTGCCAGTTCGCGCCGTCGTCGAACGAGGCGTAGAGGCCCATCTCGGTACCGACGTACAGCAGGCCCTGGGCGGACGGGTCCTCACGGATGACGCGGCAGATCTCGTCGGGCAGCCCTGCGTCGATGCGGGTCCACGACGAGCCGAGGTCGTCGGTGACGAACACGTACGGCGCGTCGTCGCCCATCTTGTGACGGGCGGCCGTCAGATACACCCGACCCGGACGATGCGGCGCTTCCTCCAGCATCGTGACCTGCGAGAACTTCGGCAGGTCGGGCGGGGTGACCTCGGTCCAGGAGCCACCGTCGTCGCGGGTCACGTGGACCCTGCCGTCGTCGGAACCGGCCATCAGGACACCCTGCGTGTGCGCCGACACCATCAGCGAGAACACGGTGGCGTACATCTCGGCGCCGGCGGTGTCCATGGTGAGCGGCCCGGACACGCCCATGGTGTCGGGATCGGCGTAGGTGAGGTCGTCGCTGATGGCGGTCCAGCTGTGGCCTTCGTCGGTCGACTTGAAGACCTTGTTGCCGGCCGCGTAGAGCGTGCCGGTGTCGTGCGGCGAGAACATGATCGGGTAGGTCCACTGGAAACGGAC
Organism: Acidimicrobiales bacterium; assembly: GCA_020631315.1. Next base: position 6,013 of record JAHDHM010000140.1, on the reverse strand, counting down.
CTCCGCGGTGTTGCCGTCGTGCACGGACTCGGGCCACACGCTGACGAGCTGGATCTGCTTCGTGGTGTGGTCGTAGCGCTGGAGGGCGTCGCCACCGCCCGGCGACGAACCGATCGCGCCCACGTAGACGATGTTCGGGTCGTCGGGCTTCACGGCCACGTAGCCGCTCTCGGCGGTGCCGGGCGGGTAGCAGTCGGCCCAGTTGATGGCACCGAGACCGGTCTGGCTCGGCACGGCGATCGACGAGTTGTCCTGCTGCGAGCCGTACACGAGGTACGGGTACTGGTCGTCGACGTCGACGTGATACAGCTGCGCCGTCATCTGGTTGTAGATCGTCGACCAGCTCGCGCCGCCGTTGACCGACACCCAGGCGCCGCCGTCGTCGGAGCCGATCATGCGCATCGGATCCTCGGGATCGATCCACAGGGCGTGGTTGTCACCGTGGGGAGTGTTGAACTCCTCCCAGTTCTTGCCGCCGTCGATCGAGACGAACGCGGTGTTGTTCAGCACGTAGACCGTGTCGCCGTCGGTGGGGTGGGCGACGACGTGCTCGTAGTACCAGGGGCGCCAGCCGAGCTCGGGCTTGGACGACACCTTCTCCCACGTCTCGCCGTGGTCCTCGGAGCGGTAGAGGCCGCGCTTGCGGAACTCGGCCTCGACCATGGCCCACACACGTCCGGACTGTGCAGGCGACACCGCGACGCCCATCTTGCCGAGGGTGCCCTCGGGCATGCCCTTGTTGCGGGAGAGGTCTTCCCAGGTGTCGCCGCCGTCCTTGGACCGCCACAGGCCGCAGTCCTCGCCGCCGCTGTTGATCGACCAGAAGTTCCGGCGTGACTCCCAGATGGTGGTGAAGATGATGCGAGGGTTGTTCGGGTCGAGCGAGACGTCGACCGCGCCGGCCTTCTCGGAGATGTGGAGCACGAGCTCCCAGGTGGCACCACCGTCGGTCGAGCGATACAGGCCGCGCTCGGGGTTGTCCTTGGACATGTGGCCGAGGGCGGCGACGTAGAGCGTGTCGGGGTCGGCCGGGTGCACGGCGATCTTGCCGATGTGGCGCGTGGCCTCGAGTCCCATGTGCTGCCAGGACACGCCGGCGTCGGTCGACTTGTAGACGCCGTCGCCGTGGGTGACGTCGATGCGGATGGTCGACTCGCCCATGCCGGCGTAGATCACGTTGCCGTCGGACGGGGCGACGGCGAGGGCTCCGACGGAACCGGTCTTGAAGAAGCCGTCGGAGATGTTCTCCCAGTACTGACCGGCGTCGTCGGACTTCCACACGCCGCCGGCGCAGGCGCCGAAGTAGAAGACGTTCTTCTTGACCGGATCGGCCGCCACGGCGATGACACGGCCGCCTCGGGACGGCCCGATGTTCCGGTAGCGGATCTGACTCAGCAGGGCGGGATCGACTCCGGACATGTGGCCTCCTCGGCGACGGCGATCCTCCGAAACTACCGCTCCTCGGGTTGCCGTACCGTTTCCGCAGCGAGAATCCGGGCCCGTGGCAGGCGTGGCACTCCGGCGGCCCGCGGCACGACGACGAACACGAACACGGCGAGCGCGATCATGAGCGCACCGTGGGTCCACAGCGCGGCCTGGAACCCTGCGTCCCCGTCGGCGAGCACACCGGTGAGCCAGGGGCCGAACACTCCCCCGACCTGAGCGGCGGTGAAGAACAGGCTGCCTGCGCCGGCCATGTTGTCGGGTCCGACCCGCTCGTGGTCCATGAGGATCAGCATGGCGATCGGCATCGTCGCCGACCTGGCCACTGCGTTGACGGCCAGCGGCAGCGCCAGCCACGAGTCGGTGGCCGCCAGCAGCGCCGTTGCGGCGACGCCTCCGAAGACGAGCAGGGAGGCCAGCACCGCGACACGTCGGCCCGCGGTCGCCACGCGTGGGATGAGCAGGGTTCCCATCATCCCCATCAGCGATCCGGCCGACGTCCAGTAGCCGGCGGCCTCGACGGAGCGGCCCTCGCTCGACAACAGGTCGACGAGCCACTGGCCGATGCCGTGGACGAACACGAACGACGTCATGGCGATCACGAGCACCGCTCGAACCACCGGCACGGCCAACAGCTGACGGACGGATGCGGTCGGAGCGGGTGCCGGTACCGAGCCGTCGAGCGTGGCAGAGGCCCACCACCAGTACCCACCCGCCAGCAGTCCGATCACGCCGAACGCGACCGTGACGCCTTGCCACGTGTCGCCGACGAGCGGGGCGACGACGCTGTTGGCCGTGGCCAGCGCGATCGCGCTGCCGAGCGTCGGCGACATGCCGTAGATGCCGACGGCCCGTCGACGTTCGGCGCCCTCGAACAGCACCGCCGCGGCCTTGGGCGCGGCGATCGACACGATCGGTGCACCGATGCCGAACACGCCCACCCACAGCAGCAGCGAGCCGAAGCCGCTCGCCGTCGATCGGAACAGCATCGACCCACCCATGATCGTCGTGCAGACCAGCAGGGCCCGCCGCAGACCGATCCGGTCGATGAGCCGCCCACACGGGATCGACGCGCCGATGTACGCGAACTGCCAGGCGCCCAGCACGACACCCATCTGGCTGCGGCTCAGCCCGAGGTCCTCACGGATCGACGGCACGAGCGCTCCGGACGACGCCATGAGCAGCCCGAACGCGGCATAGACGGCGAACACGCCCGACAGCACCCGCCACGGACGCTCGACGATCACGCGGGGATCTGCCAGTCGATCGGTTCGAGGCCGGCGTCGACGAGTGCTGCGTTGGTCTGGCTGAAGGGCCGCGATCCGAAGAACCCGTTGTGTGCCGACAGCGGCGACGGATGCGGCGATTCGATCACGACATGGCGGCTGCGGTCGATCATCGACTTCTTCTTGCGGGCGTGGCCACCCCACAGAACGAACACGACACGGGTCGGCTTCTCGTTCACCACCTCGATGACCCGGTCGGTGAAGCGCTGCCAGCCGGCGTTCTTGTGGCTCGCCGCCTGGTGCGCTCGCACGGTCAGCGACGTGTTCAGCAGCAGCACCCCCTGGCGGGCCCAGTGCTCGAGGTTGCCGTGGCCGGGAGCGGTGGCCCCGATGTCGGACGCCATCTCCTGGTGGATGTTGCGCAGCGACGGCGGGATCTGCACGCCGTGACGCACCGAGAAGCACAGCCCGTGCGCCTGGCCGGGACCGTGGTACGGATCCTGCCCGAGGATCACGACACGACAGTCTGCGTACGAGGTGAGGTGCAGCGCGGCGAACACCTCGTCGTGTGGCGGGAACACCTGGTGCTGCTGGCGCTCGGCCTGCACGAACGCCTGGAGCTCCTTCCAGTACGGCTCCTCGAACTGGTCGCGCAGCAGCGGATTCCAGTCGGTGGCCGTCACGGGACGCCACCGTATCCGGGCGTGGTCCTGGAGCGCGGTGCTGGTTCGTCCCGGTGTGACGGCGAGACCGAATCGTGGGAAGCGCGAAACGGCGCCGTCGCCCGACGGGTCGCCGGTTCGCGAGAATGTCCACCACGTGCGGGCGATCGTCGTGCCCGCCGCACGAGGGGGTGCCCACATGTCGCTGACCGCAGGTTCCGAGCCGATGGACTTCACGAGCGAACGCTTCTGGTCCGGCACCCGCGCCCCGCTCGAACGCAGCACCGGTCTCCACCCGGCTGCGTACACCTCCGACGAGTTCTTCGCTGTCGAACAGGAGCGGCTGTTCGAACGCAGCTGGGTCGTCGTCGGCTGTGCGGCCGAGGCGGTCGAGGGGCGGATGCTCGTCCGCCGTGTCGGCAACCGGTCGGTCGTGATCGTCAACGACGGCGAGACGCTGCGGGCGTTCTACAACTCGTGCCGCCACCGAGGCACCGAGCTGGCCGACGGCGACTGCGAGATCAAGAACACGATCCGCTGCCCGTACCACCGCTGGGGTTACGGCCTCGACGGTTCGCTGAAGGCCCGTCCGTTCTTCGACGAGGTCCCTCGCGAGGAGGCCGACGTCACCGATCTCGGTCTCATCGAGGTGCGGGTCGATGCGTGGGGGCCGCTGCTGTTCGTCTGCCTCGACGAGGCCACACCGCCGCTGTCGACCTGGCTCGGTGACCTTCCCGCTCGCATGGCCGGCTATCGGATGGACGAGTGGTCGATCGCCGCACAGCAGACCCTGACCATCGACGCCAACTGGAAGCTCATCACCGAGAACTTCCAGGAGTACTACCACCTGCGTTGGGTCCATCCGGAGCTCGCCAAGGTGAGCCGCGTCGAGGACCACTACCGCTATCAAGGGCCCGGCATGTACATCGGCCAGACCACCACACCGGTGTCGGCCGACGATCGTGACGACTGGCTGTCCATGCCGGCCGCTGACGACCTGGACGAGAGCGATGCCGTGTCGGGCCGCCACGTCGCCATGTTCCCGAACGTGATGTTCTCGGTGCTCCCGAACCACGTGGCCGTGCTGCACCTCCAGCCCCTCGCTGCGGGTAAGACGCTCGAGACGCTGACGTGGCTGGTCCCGCCGAGCGCCGGCGATGCCCCCGACATCGCCCAGACCCGTGACTTCTGGATCGACCTCAACGACGAGGACGTCGACATCTGCCAGCGCAGCCAGCGGGGCCTCACCCACGGTGCCATCCCGCCCGGTCCGCTGGCACCGAGGTTCGAGGAGCCGCTGCACCGCTTCCAGAACATGGTCGCCGACCTGATGTGCCTCGACGACCTGTCGGACTACCGCCCACCGGTGGGCGACGAGCCTGGTGCAGACGAACGTCTCGGCGCCGGTGCCAACCCCCACCCGGCCGCCATCGACGTGCGCGCTTGAGCTGTTCTGTCGCAGCAGCCGCTGTCCGTACACTCGCCCGGATGTCGGGTGAGCGGGTTGCACAGATCGACGCCGAGTTCTTGGGCTGGTCACAGGTCGATGACCACACGTTCGACGTCGTCGTCACGGAGCGGCTGAGCCGGACCGACCGACGCCTCTACGGCGGCACGGCGGTCGGCGCATCGGTGGCGTTGGCGTCGCTGGTCACCGAGCGGTCGCCGCTGTGGATGACCACCCAGTTCGTGTCGACGGTGCCGACCGACTCGACGCTGCGCTTCAGCGTCGACGTCACGGCCCCCGGCTATCGGACCAACCAGGTCGCCGTGACCGCCAGGTCGGAGGACGGTTCGCTGATCGTCTCGTCGCTCGGCGCATGTGGACGTCACCGGGACACCGATCTCGACGGCGAGTTCGAACCGATGCCCGCGGTGACTGCGCCCGAGGACTCGGCGCCGTGGCGCAGTGTGTTCGAGGCTCATGACCGACGAGGTCAAGAAGATGCTCGCCGAGCGCTTCGGTCAGGCGGGATCCGGCCGTGCCGCCGGCGGTCACACGACCACGAGCGAGCTGCGTCTCGCCGAGCGGACGGGCGACGTGGGTGAGGCTCCCGAGCACTCGACCCTCGTGTGGGGCCGTCGACCGGACGACTCGCCGATCACCCCGGGCATCGCGTCGTTCATGGCCGACATGGTGCCGATGTCGACCGCCCGAGCGCTCGGCCGCTTCGCCGGTGGCAGCAGTCTCGACAACACGATGCGCTTCAGCCACGACGAGCCGACCGACTGGGTGCTGTTCGACATCCGGCCCCACGGATCCTTCGGTGGCTATGCCCACGGCGACGCTCGGATGTGGACGGCGGACGGTCGCTTCCTCGGCACCGCGAGTCAGACGTTCGTGCTCCGCGAGTTCGATCCGACGAACCCGCCCTGGATCCGCGACGAGAGCTGAGCCCGGCAGGTACAGCGCGGGTTCAGTCGTCGCGGGCGGGCTTGCGGCGGAGACGCTTCTGGTCGCCGGTTCGTTTCTTGGTGTCGAGGCGGCGTCGCTGTGACGAGCGGGTGCGCTTCGTCGGTACGCGTCGGCGTTCGACGACGAGGGCGCCGCGGACTCGAGCAGCGAACCGTTCCTCGGCGATCTCGCGGTTGCGGAGCTGGGAGCGTTCGTCGTCGACGACGATGCGCAGCGTGTCGCCGAATCGTTCGATCAGCCGGGCTCGCTGATACTCGGAGACGGCC
>JAHDHM010000139.1 GCA_020631315.1 Acidimicrobiales bacterium | reverse complement strand
CTGCTGCGTCCATATGCGAGGTCCAACGTAGGAGCTACGGCTGCTCCGTCGCCGTTGTCGGAGAATTCTTCGGTCGAGGTTGTTGATCGAACACATGTTCGATAGTCTTTCCTCATGGCGGGGACGCTCTTCGACAACACAACGCACGGTTGGGCCGACGCCGAGGGCCCCGCTGCAGCGGTATCCGCGGGGCATTCTGTGCCGCCTTGTGGCGACAATGCGGACTCCACGGTGCGGGTCGAGCTGCTGTCGGTCGAGCAGTTGGCCGAGCGTGGTGTCCCGGCTGTGCGGACCTACCTGGCGGAACTGCGGCGAGCCACGGCTCGGCTCGCCGGCGCAGAGGCCGTCGCCCTCGAAGCGATGGATCGCCTCGACGGACCCCGGCGGGAGCCACCGCCACCACCCGCTCCTCCTCCTGAACCGCCCGCTGGCAGCGACGATGACACGCCGGCCGACGAGGAAGGTGGGAAGGACACTCCTCCGGACGACGCTGAGCCGGAACCGCCACCTGCGCCGAAACCGTCGGCCAAGCAGCGTCGTGAAGCCGAGCTCCGCTCGCTTCGTCTGCGTCGCTTCCCCGACGTGCGCCGAGCGCTCGAGCAGGGGCGCATCAGCGACGAACAAGCCGACCTGCTGACCGAATCGGGCCTCGACGCCAAGGTCATCGCCGAGCTGCTGCGGCTGGCGATCAGCCACGGCGACACCGATCAGACGAGGGAACAGGTCAAGGCAGCCAGAACCGCTCGAGACGAGGACGACCCGGTCAAGGCGCTGTGGCGTCAGGTGATCGCACGTGGCGGCGGGGTGCGTGTCGACGACGACGGCATGATCCGCTTCTGGGGTGCGTTCGATCCGATCACGGGCGCTCCTCTGCTGGAGGCGTTCCACCAGATGGAGCGCGAGCTGTACCACCGGCACGACAAGCACGTGGCCCTCGCCCGCCGCACCGCCCGCCAGCGCGGGGCCGATGCCTTGGCGTTGCTGTTCGGCCTGACCCCGCCCGATCAGAAGACCGGACCGATCGTCGGGCAACGGATGGGCACGGCGACGCCGTCCGCCGCACAGACCCGGGATGGCCGACCGGCGTCCGCGGCGTCATCGACGAAACACGTGCTGCATCTGATCTTGAAGACCGATCGCCGCAACCCGAACCGGGGAGCGGTGTACACGATGAACGGCCAGGTGCTTCCGGGCTCGGTCGTCGAGGGCCTCTTCGACGATGCGGAGCTCCACGCCTGGACGATCGACAGCCTCGGCAACCCGATCGGGCACGCCACCGGCCGCCGTCATGCGACGAAGATCCAGCGCCTCGCCCTCGCACTGCGTGACGGCGGCTGCGTCTGGGCCGGCTGCAACCGACCGCACGGCGCCTGCGACGCCCACCACATGGACGAATGGGCCGTCTCCCAGGACAGCCGGCTGGTCAACCTGGCGCTGCTGTGCCCGGAACATCACCATCAGCTCCATCAGATGGGCTGCCAGCTCCGAGCCGGCCCGGAACCCCACTCCTGGCAGATCGTCACCACTGACGGTCGCGTCGTGTCCGAGTGGACCAACCCCATCCCGCCGTGGCTCAACTGAAGATCCGATTGGGCAGAGTCAGCTGCCATACCGATACGTGTTGAACTCGAAGTCGATGCCAACTCGCGGCCGGTACTCGACCGGACCGGTGAACGAGTCGACGAGCATGGATCGCTCCGCCATGAGTGTCTCGAAGATCCGAGGCGCACCGTCCACCTCGACCATCACCCAGGCATGCGGCTCGCTCAACCGGTCACCGACCACGAACTCGGTGGAGTACCCAGCCTGAGCCAGCCGGCGCCACGCCCACAGCGCATGGTCGACGACGTTGCCGTGTCGCCACGCCTCGAAGTCCACCGGGTGCATCCATCCGTCGGCGTCATGCTCGAACGTGCAGTCACGCAGCCACGCCTCGGCATCGCTCAGCGACCTGACCGGCACGATCGACTCGAAGTCGACGAACCGCTCGAACCCGTCCGCAGCGCCCTCACCGAACTCCGAGAGCGGCACATCCTCGGCCTGGCGAACCCACCGGGCCCGCGCTTCGATCACCGGCTCGAAGCACGCCCGCAGCCGCAGCTCGACGGCCGGCCCCTGCGTGTCCGACGTGTTCGGCGCCAACATCAACACCTCGTCCTCGAAGTGCAACCAGATGTGGCGAATCGGCCGCTGTCGAGTGAGCACGACGTCCGAGGTGATGGCCTGCAGATTCCGGACGTCGTAGTGACGCGTGCCGATCAGACGACGCACCCGAACGCCGGACGGCACCACCTCCTCCCACCCCACGTTCGACGCCACGTACCGAAAGCTCAGCACCGCCGCAGCGAAGCAGACGAGCGCGAGCAACGCGACGGGCCCCCACTGTCCTGAGCCCGCGACGGCCACCAGGAAGACGACCAACACCCCGACCGGGATCAACGATCCCAACAGCAGGCTCCCCCCGTGCCGACCGCCCAGACGCCACGGCCGCGGCGTGTCCGAGGGCCACCACGACGGGTACGCGCCCACACTCTGTCGTCGCTGCCCAGCCACCCTCATCGAACGTACAACGACGACCGCAGCCGAAGAGTTGCAAGAAGCCCCTCAGGAGCGCCCGTCCCGATGCGGATGCCGAGGCTCAGCGGGTGACGGCGTCGACGACCTCGCCGGCCGCACGGCCGAGCATCTTGTCGTAGGTGCGATTGTAGTGATGCAGCGCCGGTTCATTCCGGCCGAACACGATGCGCTCCAACGAACCGGCATTCGCCGAAGCCTGCTGCGACTCGCCCATCACGTAGTCCTCGTCACGGATGATCTCGGAGAAGTTCTGGGCGATGGTGGCGATCAGGTCCTGCACCATCTCGGCCTCCTCGCCCTCGGCGTCGGCGAGATGGCCGTGCATGTAGAAATCGATCCGGCTCAGATGCCGACCCGGATCGCCCGGCGTCGGATATGCACGCACCAAGAACGCCCCGGCCTGGAACGGCATCAGGATCACGTTCGGGAAGATCCAGTACACCGGCAGCGCCGCGACGGTGATGTCCCACTCGTCCTCGGGCAGATGCCGCATCTGGTCGATGTCACGCCGACACAGGATCATCCGATGGTTGTGCCCGTCGGGACCGTCGTCGTCGTAGCACTGCACGTTGCCGTGGAACGTGTTGAACAGCGTGTCCTTGTGCAACGACCCGAAGTGGTACGTCTCGCCGAACGTGTCCATCGCCAGCTTCCAGTTGCAGGCGGTGTCGTAGGCGTCGTGGTTGATCGGCACCATCGACCCGAAGTTCCACGTCGGGAACTCGTCGTTGAACCAGTCGCCGAGCAGGTGGTCGAGGTCCATCACACCATCGGGGTCCGGGTGGACGAACAGCAGACCGTGACGCTCCTCAGCGGGCAGTGCTCGCAGACCAAGGCAGTCCTTGTCGACCTCGCCGAAGTGCTCTTCCTTCGGGAGCCCGACCAGCACCCCACCGGCGTCGTAGCTCCACGAGTGGAACGGGCAGGTGAAGCGTCGACGCACACCACGCGGCTCATCCTCGACCTTGGCGCCACGGTGCCGGCACGAGTTGACGAACGCCCGGAACTGGCCATCGGCATCACGCGTCGCGAGGATCGGAATGCCGAAGTCATCGACCGTCAAGAACGCCCCAGGCTCGGCCAGATCGCCCGACATGCCGATGCACTGCGGCATCGCACCGAAGAACTCGGCCAGCTCCTGCTCGGCCTGCGCCAGGTCCGTGTACGTCGACGTCGACTGCAACATCAGCCCACCCGCATCGACGTTGACCCCCGCATCCAGCCGCTCGATCAGCAGCTTCAACAACCGGACCTGCTCTTCATGGCGCATGGTCCGAGTGGAGCAGAGACGTCACAACCGATTCAAACCCGCCCCGCCGCAGCAGTGCGCTCGATGCGGTCCTGGCGGACCTGCCCGACGTAGGGTCGTCGCCATGATGCGGATCTCGGTTTCAGTCGGCAGCGCCTACTACGACGGCGAGAACTGGCAGGACATCGTCGAGTACGTGAAGGCCGCCGATCGCCTCGGTTGCGACACCGTCTGGTCCGCCGAAGCATGGGGCATGGAAGCCGTGTCGTCGCTCGGCTACCTGGCCGCCGTCACCGAGAACATCAAGCTCGGCCCCGGCATCATGCAGATCAGCGCCCGGACCCCGGCCATGACGGCGATGACCGCCCTGTCGATGGCCCAGATCAGCGGCGATCGCTTCATCCTCGGCCTCGGCGTCAGCGGCCCCCAGGTCGTCGAAGGTCTCCACGGTGCCGCCTTCGCCAAGCCGATGTCGCGCCTGCGGGAGTACATCGAGATCGTCCGCAAGGGCATCGACGGCGAACGCTTCGTCTACGACGGCGACCACTACGTGCTCCCCCGCCCCGGCGGCGAAGGCAAGGCGCTCAAGTCGTCGATCCGCCCTCGCCCCGAGCTACCGATCTATCTCGCCACGCTCGGACCGAAGTCGCTCGAACTCACCGGGGAACTCGCCGACGGCTGGCTCGGCACGTCGTTCATCGCCGAACACGCCGACGTGTTCTTCGACCCCATCCGCAAGGGCGCGGAGAAGGCCGGCCGCAGCCTCGCCGACATCGACCTCCAGACCAGCGCCAACATCCGCGTCAGCGACGACGTCGACCGTCTCATCGAACAGGGCCGACCGGCGATGGCGTTCACCCTCGGTGGCATGGGCTCGGCCAAGACCAACTTCTACAACAACGCCTACTCACGCTCCGGCTGGGCCGACGTGGCGGCCGAGGTCCAGCGGCTCTGGGTCGAGGGCGACAAGGCCGCCGCAGCCGCCGCAGTGCCCGATGAGCTCGTCCTCGCCGCCCAGCTCATCGGCACCGAGCAGATGGTCATCGATCGCATCCGCGCCTACGAGGCCGCCGGCGTCCAGTGCCTGCGCGTCACACCGGCCGGCCGTACACCAGCCGACCAGATCGCCCACCTCGAGCAGATCATGGATCTGGTCGCCAAGGCCGCTGCCTGACCCGATTGGTTCCGGTGAGAGCGGGACAGGCGGAAGGGGCGCTCAGGCCAGCGCCGGCTCCTGGTCGCCGTGGCCGTCCATCAGCTCCTTGACCACGTCGCCGCAGGCGCAGCCGGCGTGGCGACCGATGTCGGCCATCACCGTCGGGGTCATGGCGATGGCGTCACGTTCGACGAGGCGCAGCAACGCCTCCACCACGTCCGGATCCCACTGTGAACCCGAGTGTTCGCGCAGGATCGCGGTCGCCTTCTCGAGCCCCATGCCCTCGCGGTACTGACGCGTGTGGGTCATCGCGTCGAACGCGTCGCACACCGAGATGACCTTGGCCAACGGATGGATCTCGTCAGCGTGCAGGCCGAGCGGATAACCGCGGCCGTCCGGGCGCTCGTGGTGCTGCACCACCAGCGGTTCGATCGGCGCCAGCACCTCCGACTCGCGCACCATGGCCGCGCCAATCGTGGTGTGGGTCTTCATGTGCTCGTACTCGGCGTCGTCGAGCTTGCCCGGCTTGTTGAGGACCGCGTCGTCGATCTCGAGCTTGCCGACGTCGTGCAGCATCGCCGCGATGCCGACGAGGCGCAGGTCGTCCTCGTCGAACCCACACTCCTCGCCGACGGCCATCGCCAGCTCCGAGGTTCGGGCGACGTGGTCGTGGGTGACCTCGTCCTTGTTCGCCAGGTCGGCCATGAACCGGCGCACGATCGGGTCGAGGCCGAGCTCGAGGGCGTCGAGCGGATCGCGGGTCACGATCGGTCGCAGCACCTGCTGTTCGAGCTCACCACGGCGGTAGGTGAGGAAGCCGATGATCGTGCCAAGGAACACGCCGCTGATGTCGAAGGCGTGCGCCAACCAGAACCCGATCGTCATCGGCGCGTCGGCGACCCAGACGAGACCGCTGGCGCCGATGAGCAGATAGGCGATCGACACCGCAGCGGTGCCGGGCTTGCGGGCGATGCGATGCAACCGAGCATGGCGCCGCGACAAGACGGCGCAGATCACGAACATCGTCGCTGCCATCGCACGAGCGCCCGTCGAGCCCATCCCCGCGAGCGGCAGGATCGACGGCGACACGAGCAGCGTGACCGACAGTGCGATCTGGAAGGCGATGTTGACGGTCACCCAAGGCTTCCAGTGAGCAGCCAGACGCTTCGCCACGGGACGCGGTGCCAGCATCGGCGCGGCAGCGATGACCGCCGCCGTGATCGACCACTGCACCGAGGTCATCGTCGCTTCGTTGGGGCCGTACAGCACGCCCGGTGTGGTGATGCCGTGCACGAGCGGCAGCATCGACACCGCCATGTAGAACCCGCCGACGAAGCCGAGATCGGCGGTGTCCTCCCGCCACGCCCGCACCGTCGCCGCCATCGCGGCGACCGCACACAGCGACGCGGCGATCACCACCACCCAGAACAGCAGCAGTTCGGTGCCGATCTGCTGGTCACCGCCCGGGACGAACGGCATGACGAGCTGGAGCCCGCCGATGATCAGCAGTGCCGACCACCACCAGCGGTATCGCGTCAGTTCCGCCACGAACTTCCATTCGGACGACGCTCCGGTGAATTGAAGGCCTGCCGATGCGTCCCGATGGGTGATCTCGGTGCCGCGGGTTCAGCTCCGGCGATGCGCCTGGAGAAAGGTCGCCGCCTCCCGCTGGAGCTCGGCCGGCACCGCGGGCAGGACGACCGGGCCGTGCTCGCGCGACGGAAGTGCGATGGTCGCCTCGGCGAACGCCGTCTCCTCGCCACGCTGGCTGACGGCTGCAACGCGCACGTCGACCACCGGCTGACCGTCGTCGACCCGGCGGTCCGTCACCTCACCGGTGATGGACTGCAGATCGCCGTGGTAGTTGAACCTGCGGATCTCGTCGTGCTGGCGAAGCACGAACCCGTCGTCGCCGGCGAAGTCGGTCAGTGCGTGATGCAGCCAGAACTCGCGCTGCAAGCCCCAGTCGTAGGCCTCGGGGTTGCCGACCTTGCGAGCGAGCTCGCCGTCCCAGTGCACCCGGGCCTCGGTGTCGGGCGCACCCAGGTGGTTGGGCGAGTACATCATCGGCATCCGGGCCCGGTCCTTCGCTGCGACCCGACCGGTGGCCAGCATCCGCTGCGGGGCGAAGCCGTATCCGGCGGCGTGGGTGAGGATCACGTCGGTCGTCGTCAGAGGGCCCTTCTGGATCGGCCCGAACGAGCTGCCGACCTCGACGTCCTCGAACCACCTCGGTTCGTCACTCCGAGGTTGCTCGGCGAGGTAGGCCTCGTCGATCTCGGCGATCTGTTCCGGCGTCCACGACGCAGCGTCGACCTCCGCGTACTTGGCCTTCTTCCGGGCGCTCGACCGTTCAGCGATGATCCGCAGCAGCCGGTACACACCGACCACCTCGGCCCGCTGGTTGAACTTCACGTACCGACGAGTGATGTGCACGGTGCGGCCGCCGAACTCCGACTCCTTCACCTCGAGGGACTCCTCCCCCTCGTAGCTGAAGATCGTGTCGCCCGGAAACATCGGCCGGTACCAGGTCCACGTGCCGCCCGACATGAAGATCTGGCAGCCCTTGAACAGGCCACGGGTCGCCGCCTTCAGCTCCTTCGGCAGCCGTTCGCCCCGCAACGGTTCGTTGACGATCGCGGCCATGATCGACGGTGCGACCATCGACCCCCCAGCGACTGCGGCGCCCGTGGTCTTCGTCGACGTGCAGCGGATCGTCGCTGCCGATGCACAGGGCGAAGTTGCGGATCGAGTCGACCGACAACGTCGAGTGGAACTCACGATGCCGGTTCGGTTCGTACTTCCCGACGACGAGCTGTTGCGCGGCGATGTCGTCATCGGTGATCTGCCCGGCACGCGGCTCGTCACTCATCTGCTCCCCCTGCGTCGGCCGTCTCGGTGGAAGCGGCCGACCTGTGCGACGCTACTGGTCCGATCGGACGCGCCGCAGAGGGGGCAACCGCATGGAGCTCGACGACGGGCCCGACATCGACACCGCACCGCTCGCCGGGATCAAGGTCGTCGAGCTCGGCGTGTGGATCGCCGGCCCCGCCACCGCGGGCATGCTCGCCGACTGGGGCGCCGACGTCGTCAAGGTCGAAGCACCCGGAGGCGACCCTCAGCGGCACGTCCTCGCGTCCGTCGGGCTGGCCGACGCCCGACTGCCACCGTTCGAAGTCGACAACCGAGGCAAGCGCGGCATCGTCCTCGACCTCAAGACCGACGACGGCCTCGCGGACATGAACCGTCTGCTCGACGAGGCCGACGTGTTCGTCACCAACCTCCGGGTCCCGGCGCTCCGGGCGCTCGGGCTCGACGCCGACACCGTGCGGGCCACCCGTCCCCGACTCGTCTACGGCCTGGTCTCGGGCTACGGCACCGACGGCCCCGACGCCGACCGAGCGGCCTACGACGTCGCCGGGTTCTGGGCCCGC
>JAHDHM010000138.1 GCA_020631315.1 Acidimicrobiales bacterium | reverse complement strand
AGGCGAGGTCCTTCATCCCGCAGCCTCCGCCGACGTACTGGAAGTCGACCGCGGCGGCTCGGACGCCATCGTCGGAGAAGCAGAAGTTGGCGATCTTCGCGTCGCCGTGGACGAGCGTCTGGAACGGGCTCGCCGACAGCCGCGCGTCGATCAGCCCCGCAGCCGACTTCAGCGGGCCCTCCGGCAGTTCGGCCAGCTCGTCGGGCCGGGTGTCCAGGTGCCAGTACGTGCCGACCTCCCAGAGCCCTTCGGGTGCGCGGCCCATGAAGGCGGCATGGAATTCGGCGAGCCAGGTGAGGCATGCGTCGAGCTCCACCTCGTTCACGTCGTGACGGCGGCCGGCGAACCCGCTGGCGTCGAGGTCCTCGAGCACGATCGCGACACCATCGTCGAGCTGCTCGACGGCGAGACATGCGGGCACCCGAGCCGCCTCGCCACAGTCGGCGGCGAAGTCCTCGTACCAGGCAGTCTCGACTCGGTACGAGCGCAGCTTGCGTTCGTGCGAGCGGTCGGTCGCCCATCCCCGAGGATGGCGCTGCTGGTCGGGCCAACGAACGTGCTTGGCGATGACCGTCGTCGCCGCATCCTCTGGCACACCACTCAGGTGACAGCGGACGATCTGCCCGTAGCCACTCCACAACGACTGGACGACCTCGGTCCCGACGATCTGGGTCGCACCGGTCGCACCGGTCGCGTCTCGCACCACTCGCTCGACCGCGGGATCCATGGGTCGCAGGGTGCCAGATCCTCGGCTACGCCGAGCAGTGGTCGCCGCCGTGGGACGGCGGGACGTCGAGGGCGGGGTTCTGGTCGAAGAACCCGACGGGCATCATCATGAAGCCCGCGTACTCGACGGGCATGACGGGCCAGTCCTCTGGCCGCGGCACGTGGGTCACGCCGAACGTGTGCCACACGACGATGTCGGTGCCCTCGATCGGCCGGTCGTCGACGACGTAGCTCGGGAGGCCGATGCCGCCCGCCCCTGCCTCGCCATCGGCCACGTCGCCCGAGTGCAGGTTGGTGAACGGACCGGCACCTGCGTAGTGCTGCGACTCGTCGTACTGCGTGACCCACAGGTTGTTGCGGGCGAAGCCGCCACGCCGACCCGCCGGCGTGTCCGCGGGTGGCAGCAGCGTCGGCGTGGCCGGAGGGACGATCTTGTAGCCGACCGGGTTGCCGAATGCGTTGAGCGAGTTCGGGTTCACGATCTTCCACGTGCGGCTCGCGGCGGGATCGATGGTGCGCATGGCCTGCTGTTCAGTTGCGAGTGTCGTCGGCACGGCCCGGAAGCCGGCGCCGTACGGATGTGCATCTCGGTCGAGCTCGACGTTCGTCTCGACCACCGAGTTGGTGCGGCCGTCGATCGCCGGATCGAGACGGATGCAGAACAGGTGCTGGTGGATCGGTGAGGTCACCCGTGGGCCGACCTGGGGTGACGTCTCGAAGTCGGTGCCGTCGTGCAGCCCCGACGAGCCGACGATGCCGGTCAGCTTCACCTCGAGCTGGATGTTGCCGTCCTGGTAGAAGTACCAGAAGAAGCCGTATTCGTAGTTGCCGACGGTGTGGATCGAGCTGACCACGAACCGGCGGGAGCGACGCACCTCAGGTGCCAGGTCCTGGAACGTGTTGGTGTGCTTCCAGAGGATGCCGAAGTCCTCTTCGTGGGTGCAGATGGCGTTCTCCACCACCCGCACCTCCCCCGCCGCGTCGAGGAACGTGGCGTCGAGGTAGACGATCTCGCCCAGGCAGTCGCAGCCGAGCTTCAACGAGTTCGACATGTGGCCGAGCGCCGTCTCACCGGCGTCGAAGGCGTGCTTCCAGTACTGCAGCGGCGAGCTGTCGCCGTACGGCACGACCATGTCGGACAGGCCCATGCGATGGAAGATCGGGCGGTCGACGCCGCCGTCTCGGTAGCGCAGGTCGTGGATGATCAGGCCCTCGACCGCGTTCACCGAGACCCGCATCCTCCATTTCTGCCAGGTGATGACGTGACCGTCGACGTCGAAGCTCGGACCCTCGGGCTGGATGATGTCGAGGGGCTTGATGTCGTCACGCATCTCGTCGATGAACTGCGCCGCGTACTCGGCGGCCTCCGTCGGGTACTCGAGGACTCCGGAGTCGATGACGATCACCGCGCCACCGTCGGTCTCGACGAAGGCGGTCAGGCCCTCGATGGGACGGGCGTAGTAGTTGTCCTCGGGGTGTTCGTGGAGGAAGGCGATGGCCCGCAGTACGCGACCCGTCGGCATCTCGGGCGGGTTGATGCCCGCCAGCCACGGCTCGATGTGGACCTTCTCGAGATCGGTGATGCCGCGACGTTCGAGTGCGGCCACCCAGTCGGGATGCCCGGCGAGGTGCACGTAGACCTGGACGACATCGTCTCGGGTGACGGGCGCCTGTCCGTCGCCGACCCAGCGGAAGTCGGTGAGGTCGCCGTTCGTGACGTCGGCCTGGAAGCTCTGGCCCTGCTCGCGGTCGTGCCCGACGAGGCGGATCACCCGTGCGACGGTCTCGCCGTTCTCGAACGCGGCGACGGCGTCACGACTCGGTTCGAGGGCCCAGGCGGCGCCGAAGAACGTGCGCTCGCTGGTGCGTTCCGCGGAACGCAGTGCGGCCACCGCTCCGGTGAGTTCGTCGGCGGTCGCAGGATCGAGCGGGTGCAGCATGGCGGCGTCCTCGGGTTCGTCAGCGTCGAATCCTCGCCATCCTGACGCGTCCGCTGACGCGCTGCCCAGACCACGCGTGGAGTGTCACTGCGACGGCGTGCCCGAAAGTTCCCACATTCGTCCGGATCCAACACGGCCTTCGCACGTCCTGAACATGGCTGCCAGACGATGACTCCCGTCAACGCAACCCCGTTCCCGAAAGGACGAACCATGACGAATTCCCCCACCAAGAAGAACCGCACCCGCATCGCTGCCGGTGCTCTCGCCGCAGCGGCCATGGTCGCCGCCGTCGGCGTCGGCGCCGCCGGAGCGAACGCCGGCACCCAGAGCGCGGCGTCGCAGTCCGACACCGAGGCAGCCATCACCGCAGTGCTCGCCTCCGACATTGCTGACTCAAACAGCGTCGTCGCCGACACGGGCGAACCCATCGAAGCCGACGTCGACGGCGCCGAGGACGAGCTGGTCGAGGACGAGATGTCCGACACCGAGGGCTACGAAGACGACGAGATGGACGAACTCGAGTCGGATGACGAGAGCGACGAGATCGAGGACCCGGCCGTCGAGGCCTACGAGTACCTGCCCGCCGAAGAGAAGGCCGCAGCCTTCGCCGCCCTCACCGCCGACCAGCAGGCACTCGTCATCGACGACGAGACCGAGGACGCCGCCGAACTCATCGAAGAACTCGACGAAGCCGGCGTCGCCTACACCCTCGAAGCCGATCCGATCACCGGCGTCGAGCACCCCGTGTTCGACGAGACCGACCCGGCCGCCGCCGAGATCGTCGCCGACGAGCTCGAGGACGAGAACGAGTCGGAGGACGAAGACGACGACACGGACGACGACGACGACGATGACCTCGACGAGGACACGGACGACGACCTCGATGACGACGACGAGATGGAGGAGCCGACCGCCTGAGACTGACGCCACCGCCCCGACATCACTTCCTCCCCGATGAACGGGCGAGCGATGCACCGGACCTCTCCTGTCGGTCCGGTGCATCGCCGCGTACCGACCCCGAACGGTTGCCGACCGTCGAGTGGCGGCCGTTGGAGTCCTGAGACTTGCCGCGTCAGGGGCGGGTGAGCTCCACGGGTTGGCCGTGTGGGGTGCTCAGGTAGGCGTCGGTCCATGCCTGGCGGAGTTCGCCGAGACCGGACTCGTCGGCCAGGCCACGTTCGACGAGGAACCGTTCGAGCGCCCGGAGCCACGTCTCGTAGTAGGCAGAGCCGTCCTTCGGAACGCCGGCATCGTCGTCGGCGGCGAGCGCAGCGGTGAACGCCGCAGACCAGTCGGTCCACTCGAACACGCCGGCCTGGGCGAGCGCGTGTGTCGTGGCGAACAGCTCGGCGTGCCACGGCTCGACGAACGGCTGTTCCGGTTCAGCCGGTTGTCTGTGTTCAGGTCGCTGAGACAAGGTGAGGCTCCCAGACGTCGACGGTGACGGAGTGGCCGGCATCAGCCGCCGGACCCCACAGCTCGCGGGCCGCGAACTTCACCGTGTACAGGTGATGCGGGTCCTCCCCC
The DNA here is from genome assembly GCA_020631315.1 of Acidimicrobiales bacterium. The sequence goes on along the minus strand of JAHDHM010000138.1, from coordinate 4,230 downwards.
GCCATCGCCGCGTTGCTGTCGGGGAACACGTGCGCTCCGTGGAGCAGCACGACCTCGCCGACCTTGCCGCGTGCGTACCCCGGCAGGCGCGTGTGCCCTGGATGACCATGCGTGTCGGTCCGGACTCGATCACCGACGGCGAACTGCGGCGGCGCGTCGGCCGGCCGCACGGTGGGAGAGCCCTTCGGAAACACGGCACGGAAGACGCCCTCACCCGGAGCACCGGCCGCCGGCTCGGTCCCTTCCGCAGGCGAACCCGTCACGACCTCGTCACGAGTGATGAGGCCGGTCTCGACCGACTTGTTCACCAACCCGGCGAGCCACTTCTCGTAGTAGGTCATCGTCAGGTAGTCCGACGGTGGCAACCGCTCGATCACGTGGCGGCCGTAATCGGTGTTCCAGGTGCCCCAGAAACTCATGAGGAGATACATCCCCATGACGCGGCCCTCCCACTCGTGATGGAAGGCCGGCTCGTCCTCCTCGATCGGGAGCGGACCGAACCCCTCGACACCGCCGAGGTCGTGCACGCCGTCCATCAATCGCCCGCCGGGCTCGACTCAACCACGGGGCCCGCAGCCGGAGCTGCAACGAGGCCGGTACCGATCATCGAGTCGCGGGTGACCAGCTCGGCCAGCTCCGTCTCCGACATGCCGTCGGTGCCGGCGGGACGCTGTGGGATGACGAGGTAGCGGATCTCGGAGGTGGAGTCCCAGACCTGGATCTCGACGTCGTCGTCGAGGGTCACGTCGAACTCGGCAAGCACACCCCGCGGGTCGCGCACGACGCGGGCCCGGTAGTCGGCGGACTTGTACCAGACCGGAGGCACCCCCAGCACGGGCCACGGATAGCAGGAGCAGAGCGTGCAGACGACGACGTTGTGGCGGTCGTTGGTGTTCTCGACGGCGACCATGTGCTCGCCCTGCATGCCCGAGAAACCGAGCTCCAGGATGGCGGCAGTGGCGTCGGTGAGCAGCCGCTCCCGGTACTCGGGGTCGGTCCAGGCTCGGGCGACGACCTGTGCGCCGTTCTGCGGACCGATCTCCTCGGAGAACATCTCGATGATCTCGTCGATGGCCGCCCGATCGACGAGGCCCTTCTCGACCAGCAACGACTCGATGGCCTTCACCCGCAGCGCCGGCTCGGACGGCAGCAGCGAATGCGGGTCGTCGTGGTCGTGGTGATGCCCGTGATCGTGCCCATGAGTGTGACGGTGGTGATGATCGTGGCCCACGGGGCGAGGCTAACGCGCACCTCGTGAGCCGGCCCGAGTTGAACGAAGCCGCCATCGGTGCGAAGGTCCCCGGACACTCGTCGGCGAGGGGGCCACACATGAGTCAGCAACGGACGATCGTCATCACCGGCGCGGGGAGCGGATTCGGTCGGGCGGCCGCCATCGAGCTCGCCGGTCGCGGTCACGACGTGATCGCCACCACCGAGACCGAAGAGCAGGCCGCGGTCCTCGCTGCGGCAGCACCGAACCTGCGAGCGCAGAAGCTCGACGTCACGGACGCCGACGATGTCGCAGGCCTCGCAGACCTGCAGCCCGACGTGCTCATCAACAACGCCGGGTACGGGCTCATGGGTCCGATGGCGTCGGTGCCGCTCGACGAGGTGCGCAAGTCGTTCGAGGTGAACGTGTTCGGCATGGTCGCGATGTCCCAGGCCGCCATCCCCGGGATGAAGGAGCGCGGCTGGGGCCGCATCATCAACGTGTCGTCGATCGCGGGCGTGCTGGCCTCGGCTCAGGGTTCGCCGTACTGCATGACAAAGCACGCGGTGGAGGCGTTCACGAAGTCATTGCGGGCCGAGCTCGAACCGCACGGCATCGACGTCACGAAGGTGAACCCGGGCCCGTACGACACGGGCTTCAACGACCAGATGGTCCTCGGCGCAGCTCGCTTCCTCGAGGACGGTGACGACGCAGGGGCCGAGACCCACGAGTTCGCGAAGCAGCTGATCCTGTCAGGCCAGCTCGACCCGGCCGAGGTCGCCACCGCGCTCGCCGACCTGGCCGAAGCCGACGAGACACCCGAGGAGCTGTTCCTGCCCGAGGGCATCCGGGAGCTCATCGCCGGCGCGCTCTGACGATGCTCGAGATCCGCACCACGCAGCTGGTCGTCGAACGGGTCCGGCACGCGGGCGGGCCTCCACTCGAGACACCGACCCGGCGCGGCTCGATCGCGACCGTCGTCGCCAACCCGTTCGTCGGCACCCACGCTGAGGACCTCACGGAGTGGATGGCGGCGCTACGGCCGCTGGCCGACGAGATGGCCGTCGAGCTCCGCGACGAACTCGTCGGAACTGACTCGGATGGGCTCGCGATCGAGGGATACGGCAAGGGCGCGATCGTCGGCGTCAGTGGCGAGCTGGAGATCGGTGCCGCCTGGCACGTGCCGGCCGGTGCAGGACTGCGTGCGGCACTCGGCGACCCGAAGGGTCAGGTGCCGTCGTCCAAGAAGGTCGGGCCGATGGGCTGCCAGCTCGACATTCCGCTGCAGTACCTACACGCCAGCTACCTGCGGAGCCACTACGACGTCATGCCCGTGGTCGTGCCCAACGGCCCGGCGCCACACGAGGTCGTGTTCGCGCTCGTGATGACGACCGGCGAGCGCCCGCACGCACGCATCGGCGGGTTCACCATCGACGAGGTCAACGGCGACGACGGCCTGCGCTGACGACGTCGGGACCCCGGACCTCGCGAAGTTGCACGCATCAGTTGCACAACTGTGCAAACATCATCCCCACCGAACCGCGGGAGTGATGATGGCCAACACACACGAGGCGACCTGCGAGGCACGTTCCGGCGTGGCAGTGATCGACACCATCCGCAGCTCGATGACGACCGAGCACGAAGCCGGTGAGGTGGCCGACCTCTTCAAGCTCCTCGGCGAGCCGACACGGCTCCGCGTCCTGTCGGCGCTCGCTGAGGCCGGCGAGCTCGACGTCACGTCGACGGCCGACGCCGTTGGTGCGAGCGCCCAGAAGGTCTCGCAAGGACTGCGGCTGCTCCGCAACGCCGGGCTGGTCGCCAACCGTCGGGCCGGCCGCACCATCTACTACCGGATCGCCAGCGACCGGGTCCGGGGCATCCTCGACCTCTCACTCGCGCAGACGACCGTGCCGGCGGACGAGACACCACACATCGGTTCGGTCGAACGGATCTCGTTCGCGGGCGAGAAGCGGGCGCCGCTGACGATCGTCGACGAGATCGAAGTCGAGGTCGGCACGGGCATCGTCGGCGACCGGCCCGGCTTCAATTCTTCCCGGCAGGTGTCGATCCAGTCACGCGCCGAACTCGCTCTCGCATCGAAGCGCCTTGGTCGCGAGATCGAGCCGGACCAGACGCGACGCAACATCACGATCGACGCCGGTGACCTCCCCCGCGAGCGCGGGCAGCGCCTCTTGCTCGGCACCGTCGAGCTCGAGGTGTTCTCCGACGCCGCGCCCTGCAACACCATGACCGAGTTGATCGGCACCGGCGCCCGACCGGCCCTCCGAAAGCTCGGCGGCATCCACTGCCGCGTCATCCGCCCCGGCACCATCCGCCTGGGCGACGACCTCCACCTCGGCCGCCCACCGAGAGGCTGACGGGCTACGGAACGATCAGTTCGTAGGTGACATCGACCTCGAACCCGTCTCTTGACCGGCCGTAGATCTCGAGGTCGTACACCCCGGAGCCGAGCGGCTCGATCCGCGTCCACCAGCCTGCGACCTCCACAAGGAAGCGACCGCCGTCGGAGGTGACGCTGTTGCCGTCGACCGCTTCGATCTCGACGACACCCGTCTCGATCCAACTGGAATCGATCGACTCTCCATCGAGAACGACGGCCAGCTCAGCCCCCTCGAGCCACCCGACGCAGTCATCGCCGACTGCGCAGATCGAGTTGAGCACCGGAAAGAACAACTCGGTGTCTGGCGGGACGGTGCACCGCCGTGCTGTGAACCCACCGAAGTTCCCGGCAAGGAACCACACGTCGTCAGGCTGAGTCCTCGCACATTCGCGACCTGAATCATCAGCAACCGGGTTGGTCTGGTGGGGCGCACTTGCCGCCCACTCCCACCAAGCAGCAGCCAGCTGCACCCCCGAGCGGCGAGAGGCGACCTCGCCGATCTCCGCATGCGACGCCCGCTCTGCTTCGAGCTCAGGGTCCGTGGTGCCCGAACAGCCGACGACCAGCCACCCGAAGCCAGCGATCACAACCCACCAGATCCACCCGCGCCCACGCATGC
>JAHDHM010000137.1 GCA_020631315.1 Acidimicrobiales bacterium | reverse complement strand
CCTCGACGTCGCACGATCGACGCCGCAGTGTCGGTACCGACCCGGAACTGCGCGTCGAGGTCGACGACGACGTCGGTGATGAGATCGCCGACCGTGACGATCAGCGGTACGGACTCGCCCACCCGATCAGCGCGGCTGACCGGCGATCGCCGCGGCGTAGCCGGGCTTGATGAGGTCGTTGATGATCCGCAGACGGTCGTCGAACGGCCAGAAGCTGGACTTCATGGCGTTCACTGTGAGCCACTGGAGATCGGAGAGGTCGTAGTCGAACGCCTCGACGAGGCTGTTCATCTCGCTGGTCATCGTCACGTTGCTCATCAACCGGTTGTCGGTGTTGAGCGTGACCCGGTAACGCAGACGCTTCAGCAGGTCGATCGGGTGCTCCTCGAACGAGGCGGCAGCGCCGGTGTGCACGTTGGAGGACGGGCAGACCTCGAGCGGGATGCGTCGGTCGCGGATGTACGACGCCAGCCGGCCGAGCTCGACCTCGCCGTCAGGGCGAATGACCATGTCGTCGACGATGCGCACGCCGTGGCCGAGACGTTCGGCACCGCAGTACTGGACGGCTTCCCAGATGGACGGCGGACCGTAGGCCTCGCCCGCGTGGATGGTGAAGTGGAAGTTCTCCCGCTGGATGTACTGGAACGCGTCCAGATGGCGGGTCGGCGGGTTGCCCGCCTCGGCGCCGGCGATGTCAAAGCCGACCACGCCGAGGTCACGGTGGCGCACGGCCAGCTCGGCGATCTCGAGCGATCGGGCCTGGTGCCGCATGGCCGTGCAGAGCGTGCCGATGATGATGCCCGTCTCGGACATGGCGCGCTGGAAGCCACGGGTCACGGCGACGACGACCTCGTCGAGCGTCAGTCCCTTCTCCGTGTGGAGTTCAGGTGCGAACCGGACCTCGGCGTAGACGACGCCGTCGGCGGCGAGGTCGACGCCGCACTCGTAGGCGACCCGCTCGAGCGAGTCGGGGGTCTGCATCACCCCGACGGTGTGGGCGAAGGTCTCGAGGTACAGCACGAGGTCGAGACGGTTGGCGCCACGCTGCACCCACGCCGCCAGATCGTCCGGATCAGTCGTCGGGAGACGGTCGTACCCGTTCTCGGGAGCGAGGTCGATGATGGTCTGGGGCCGAACCCCGCCATCGAGGTGATCGTGGAGCAGCACCTTCGGCAGTGTGCGGATCAGTTCCTCGTTCAGCGACATACGAAATGCTAACCGAGGGCACTGTTCACAGGGTGTGAGAACATCGCCACATGCCAGCACCCGTCACGGTCGTCGATCACCCTCTGGTCCAGCACAAGCTCTCGGTCATGCGTGACGTGGCCACCAGCACGCACAAGTTCCGGACGCTGCTCCACGAGATCGGCACGTTCCTCGCCTACGAGGCGACGCGTGATCTGCCGATCACGACGACCGAGATCCAGACCCCGATGGCAACAATGATGGCGCCGACGATCGAGGGCAAGAAGCTGTGCTTCATCTCGATCCTGCGGGCCGGCAACGGCTTGGTCGACGGCATGTTGCAGGCCGTGCCGAGCGCCCGCGTCGGCCACGTCGGGCTCTACCGGGACCACGACACCCTCGAGGCCGTCGAGTACTACTTCAAGGTCCCGTCGGAGATGGAGCAGCGCGACGTCATCGTCGCCGACCCGATGCTCGCGACGGGCAACTCCGCCATCGCTGCGCTCGACAAGATCGCGTCGCTGAACCCGCGGTCGCTCCGCTTCGTGTGCCTGCTGGCCGCTCCGGAAGGCATCGCTGCGTTGCAGGAGGCACACCCCGACGTGCCCATCCTCACGGCCGCCGTCGACAGCCATCTGAACGAGGTCGGCTACATCGTTCCCGGCCTCGGTGACGCGGGCGATCGCATCTACGGCACGAAGTAGCGTTTCGACCATGCTGACGGCGGAACAGGTCGAAGGATTCGAACGCGACGGCTACCTGGTGTTGCCGTCGATGATCTCCGAGGACGAGTGCGATCGCCTCCGAGCCCGCACCGGCGAGATGCTCGACGAGGTCGAGCCGTCGGACATCGCCGCGGTGTTCTCCACCGACGAGGAGGACGCGAACGTCCGCGACGCCTACTTCCTCGAGTCGGCGCACTCGATGAAGTTCTTCTGGGAGGCCGAGGCGGTCGAAGCCGACGGCACCCTCAACCGGCCGAAGCACCTCGCGGTCAACAAGTTCGGGCACGCAATGCACGACCTCGACCCGACCTACGACCACTTCACCCGCAAGACCGGTCTCGGCGACGTGGCCACCGACCTCGGGTGGGCCGACGCCCTGCTGACGCAGGCGATGTACATCTACAAGCAGCCCGGCATCGGCGGCGAGGTGGTGCTGCACAACGACCACGCCTTCCTGTGGACCGAACCGATGCGCACCCTCGGCTTCTGGGTCGCACTCGAAGACGCCGACACCGGCAACGGCTGCCTGTGGGCCGAACCGGGTGGTCACAAGACCCACCCGCAGCGCAGCCGCTTCCGCCGCACCGGCGACGACTCGACGGTGCTCGAGGAGTTCGGCCCGATCCCCGAGCACGGCGACCTCGTCTCGCTCGAGGTGCCCAAGGGTTCGGTCGTCGTGCTCGACGGCATGCTCCCCCACCGCAGCGACGCCAACCGCAGCGGCCGGAGCCGCCACGCCTTCACACTCCACGTGATCGATCCGACCGCCGACTTCCCCGACGACAACTGGCTGCAGCGCCCGGACAACCTGCCGTTCCGCGGCTTCTGATCGGTCGAGGTCCTTGCCAGCCGTGCACGACCTGATCGTCGTCGGACTCGGCGCCTACGGAGCAGCCGTCGTGCACCACGCCGCACGGCTCGGGCTCGACGTCGTCGGCATCGATCGGTTCGATCCGCCGCACGAGTTCGGCTCCAGCCACGCCGAGACGCGGGTCACCCGACTCGCCATCGGTGAAGGCGACCACTACGTGCCGTTCGCTCGGCGGTCACACGAGCTGTGGCGCGAGCTCGAGTCGACCGCTGGCCGACAGCTGCTCTTCGACCCCGGAGGGCTGATCGTCGCGCCGGGCGGCGAGCGCGTCGATGATCGCTGGGGTGACTTCGTGGCCGAGACCGCAGAGGTCGCGGCCCGGGCGGGGCTGCCCTTCGAGCGACTCTCACCCGCTGGCGCCCGCGACCGGTTCCCCCGGCACGCCTTCCGTGACGACGAGGTCATCGGGTTCGAACCCGCGGGTGGAGTGGTCCTCAACGAAGTCGCCATTGCCGCGCAGCTGGATGCAGCTCGTGACGCCGGGGCCGGCATCATCGTGAACACCGCGGTGGACGGGTTCGCCGAGGTGCCTGGTGGCATCGAGGTACGTGCAGGCGACGAGCGCTGGACGGCCCGGCACGTCGTGATGTGCACCGGAGCGTGGACGCCGGAGTTCAGCGATGCCGATCGGCTGCGGGTCACTCGCCAGCTCGTGTGCTGGTTCGAGGTCGACGACATCGAGGCGTGGCGTCCGAACGAGGTGGCGTTCACGATCTGGGCCGGGGAGACGATCGAGGACTACCTCGGGGTCTTCTCCATCCCGCCGGGCGGGATCCCTGGGCTGAAGGTGGTCGGCGAGCAGTTCGCCGACTCGACCACGCCACACGATGTGCACCGAACCGGCTCACCCGAGGAGATCGCCGACCTTCACCGGCGTCTGGTGGCGCCTCGCCTTCGTGGGGTGACCGATCGCTGCATCACGTCGTCGGTGTGCCTGTACACGAACACACCCGACGACCACTTCCTCGTCGACACCCACCCCGATCACGACCGGGTGACCGTCGTGTCGGCCTGCAGCGGCCACGGGTTCAAACACTCGGCGGCCATCGGCGAAGCGCTCGCCCGACGAGTCGCAGGCCTCGACCATCTCGATCTCGAGCCGTTCGGACGCCACCACCGCCCGACGTTCTGAGCCGCAGCATGCGGTGGCTCGTCCGGATGCGGCCGGACCCCGCACCCACGATCCGCCATCGTCGACGTCATGCAGGAACTCCGCTTCACCGGACTCGACCCGATCCGCGTGCGCGACACGTTGGCCACCGGCACCGACCACGCCGGCAACCCGATCGAACCGTTCACCGACGAGGACGGCGGTTGGCCGCTGCGCTGCTGCCTGGCCGACTCCGAACCCGGCGACGAGATCGCGATCATCGCCTGGACACCATTCGCGTGGAGCGGTGCGTACGCCGAGACCGGTCCCGTGGTGCTCCACACCAGCGGCTGCCCCGGCCCGGCCGATGTCCGATCGTTGCCAGGCGATCTGGATGCTCGAGCCATGACGTTGCGTCCGTACGGCAGGGACCGACGCATCGCCTATGCGGCCGTACGCCACGTGCCTGAAGGCCAGTCGTTGACCGCACACCTGAACGAGATGCTCTCCGACGACGCCATCGAGATGGTCCACGGCCGCAACGTGACCGGTGGCTGCTTCAGCTTCGCCGCCCACCGCGATGTCGATGGCAGGTCCGCAGGGAGCTGACTCGGGTCGACGAAGGAACGGATCAGAGGCCGGGGACGCGGTCGAACAGCGCGGCTCGTGCCGTCGCCGCACCCTCGGCGATCGCCGCTTCGTCGACTCGGGTCAGGTGTCCGTCGTCGACGACGAGCTCGCCATCGACCCACACCTTGTCGACCGTGTTCGCCGACGAGGTGGCGACGAGGGACGCTGCGTCGCGCCAGGTGGACGTGAACGCGGAGTCGAGACGGTGCAGCACCAGATCGGCCCGCTTGCCGACGTCGATCGAACCGACCGTCTCGCCGAGGCCGACCGCCGTCGCGTTGACCTGGGTCACCATCTCGAGCGCCTCCGCGATCGGCAGAGCATCGGGGTCGTCTTCGAGGACCGCCTGGAGCGCGCTGGCTGACCGGACCTCGGACATCAGGTCGCGGCGCTGCATCGGCACGGCATCCGTTCCGATGCCGACCTGTGCGCCGCGGCCTCGCAACCACCCGGCGCGCAGAGAACGGCCGAGATGCGCATGCACCGTCGGGCAGTAGATCGCAGTGACGGTCGGTGCCTCGGTGAGCAGGTCGAGGCCTGCTGGTTCGGCATACATGCAGTGGGCTGCGATGACGCGACGATCGAACACGTCGAGGTCGGCCAGCCGTTCGATCGAGCCCGTGCCGCTCGCCTCGAGGACCGTCGCCACCTCTCGCTCGGACTGGGCGACGTGGAGGTGGATCGGCACGTCGAGCCGAGCCGACTCGGCGACGATGTCCCGCATCACGTCGTCGCCGACGGTGTCGAGCGCGTGCGGTGCGAGCAGCGGATGCACGAGCGGGGTGTCCCGATGACGCTCGACGAAGTCGACGCCACGATCGAGCGTCTCGGTACCGGCCCAGGGGCCGTCGAGCACGATGATCGTCTCACCCACGACCGACCGGAGCCCGACCGCGCTGGTCGCAGCGACCGACGCGTCGGCGAAGAAGTAGTGATCGGCGACGGTGGTCGTGCCGCTCAACAAGGACTCGGCCGCCGACACTGCGGCGAACGCCTCGACCAGCTCTGGGTCGAGCGCACGCTCGAGCGGCCAGAACAGGTCGTACACAGGATGACCCTCGATCGGCCCGAGGGCTCGGGCGAACGAGAGGCCCAGATGGGTGTGCGCGTCGACGAGACCGGGCGCCAGCACGCCGTCACGAGCGTCGACGACGTGCTCGTCAGCCGGTGCGTCGGCGGTCGGGCCGACCCAGGTGATGGCGCCGGCCTCGACGACGACCGAGGCGTCACGAAGCACACCACCGGGCACCAGCACTGCGGCGGCGTCGATGCGCATCGGGTCAGATCCCGTAGGCGGGGCGGATGACGTCGCGGACGATGGCGCGGCGCTCGTCGAAGTCGCCGAAGCCGGACTCGACACCGGCGACCGCCAGCTCACCGAGCTCGGCATCGGTGAGGTCGAAGGTCGTGGCGAGCTGGTGGGTCTCGGAGCTGACGGACACGCCGCTCATCAACCGGTTGTCGGTGTTGACCGTCACCTTGAAGCCGCGGCGGTGGAAGGGCACCAACGGGTGCTCTTCGAACGAGGCAACAGCCCCGACGTGAACGTGGCAGCTCGGTGCCATCTCGAGCGGCACCTGGCGATCCAACACGTACTGGGCGAGCCGGTCGAGCTGCCAGTCGTCGCCCGACCGGTCGATGCCTTCCTGCAGACGCACGCCGTGACCGATGCGCTCTGCACCACAGGACAGTGCCTGACTGATCAGTTCCTGCCCCGGCGGCTCGCTCGCGTGCAGCGTGAGGTGCACATGTGAGCGGCGGATGAGGTCGAGTGCCTCGGGATGATCGGTGGGCGGAAACCCGGTCTCGGGCCCGGCCAGGTCGAACGACACGACGCGGTCGTCGCGTTCGGCCCAGTCGACGGTCAGCTGAGCGATCTCGGCAGAGCGAGCTTCCTGGCGCATCGCGCACACGATGGTGTTCACCGAGATCGGTGTGCCGGCCGCAGCCGCGAGCGTCATGCCGGAACGGAACCCGTCCTGCACGGCCTCCATCACCTCGTCGAGCGACAGCCCGCCGAGCTGATGGTTCTCCGGGGCGAACCGCACCTCGGCGTAGACCACACCATCGGCGGCGAGGTCGAGTGCTGCTTCACGGGCCACCCGGTTGAGGTGCGCCGGCGTCTGCATGACGGCGATGGTGTGCTCGAACGTGGCGAGGTACTGCAGCAGGTCCTTGGTGTTGGCACCGCAGACGAACCACGCAGCGAGCTCACCCAGATCGGTGGACGGCAGCTCGTGACCGATCTCGTCGGCCAGGTCGAGGATCGTCTCGGGTCGGAGCCCACCGTCGAGGTGATCGTGCAGGAGGGCCTTCGGCAGCGCCCGGATCTCGTCGAGTGTCCTGGTCATGCCCCGAGCCAGTCGTGGAGGAACGCACGGAAGCGTGGGACGTCGGCGTCGAGCGCGACATTCCAACGAGCCTCGGCAAAGCCGATCAGCTCGACGAGACGGTCGAACTCCTCGGCGGGCATGCCGGACTGTTCGAGCATCGCCAATCGGCGATCGCCGACCGTCATGCCCCACGCCGCACCGCCGGACGTGTCGACCTCGAGCGGCATCTCGTGCCACACGCAGACCGAGTCGTCGACGACACACACGGCGGCCAACAGGTCGTGGACGGTCAGACCGTCAGCCGCTTCGAGGGCGGCGAACTCCCACGATGCCTCCCACACCTGATGGAGCGCCGCGGCTGCGGGCGACGTCGAGGCGGCTGCGGCCTCGATCTCCTCACGACTGATGGTGCCGATGTGCGTCGCATCGAGGGGCACCATGCGAGGCGCACGTCCCGACGCGAGAGCACCGGGTCGGCCGAACGCGCGGACCATGGCGTCGGCAGCCGCGGGGTCGTTGCCGACGTTCGCCTCGGCGACCGGCGAGAGGTTGCCGCCGGCGTGGATCGAGCCGCCCATCACGACGACGTCCCACAACTTCGACGGCAGCTCGGGATCGATCTCCAGCGCGGCGGCGACCGGTGTGAACGGGCTGACCGCCAGCAGGGTCAGCTCGCCCGGCCGCTCCTCGGCGAGACGCACCAGCGCTGCAGCACCGGCCTCGGACTCCGGTGCGCGCTCGGGGTCGGGCAGTTCGACGCCGTTGAGACCGTCGGTGCCCATGACGATGGAGGCGTCGAACCGAGCGGGACTGGTGCCCGCCGCGGTCTTCCCTGCACCCTTGAAGACCGGCACGTCGTCGCGGCCCGCCGCGTGCAGCACGGCGAGGGTGTTCCTGGTCGTGCGGTCGACGTCGACGTTGCCCCAGTCGGAGATGACGGCGACCAGCTCGACCCGCGGGTCGGTGGCCGCCCACAGGAGCGCGCCGGCATCGTCAGTGCCGGTGTCGACGACCAGGACGACGGGAGTGCGACCGTCCGTGGGGCCTGCCACGTCAGTGGTCGCCGCGGCGGAAGATGACGCCATCGGCTTCGGGCACCCGCAGCTTCTGGACGTTGAAGATCAACACCAGCAGCACGAGCGCGTACGGCATCGTGTTCGGCAGCCAGTCGGGCGCGGCGTCCGTGGTGAAGTACCAGATGAAGGTGGCGGCACCCAGCACCCCGGCGATCACCGCGTCGACCTTCTTCTCGTTGCGGATGGCCCACACCATGACCGCCACGAGGGCGAGCACGATCACCAGCAGCAGCGCACGTGTCGCCTCACCGCCGAAGTCGGCGAAGCGGATGCCGAGCGGGTACGAGAACAGGAACGCGCCGGTGACGATGCCGGCCACGCGGTAGTTGCCGAAGATCAGCGCGGCGAGGGCGATGAAGCCTCGGCCCTGAGTCTGGCCACCTCGGTACTGACCGGTGAGCTCGAGCACGATGAAGGCGCCCGCCATGCCCGCGAGGATGCCCGACAGGATCACCCCGATGTACTTGTACTTGTAGATGTTGACGCCGAGGCTCTCGCCGGCCCACGGGTTCT
>JAHDHM010000136.1 GCA_020631315.1 Acidimicrobiales bacterium | reverse complement strand
CGACCTCACCGCTCACCGAACGGACTGCTCGACGACTCGCCCGCCGGGTTCGCCGAGCTGCTGAAGGTCCCCGGGGTGCGGGTGCTCGTCGACGGCTACAACGTCTCGATGCTCGGCTGGCCCGGCACCGAGCTGCAGCATCAACGTGAGCGCCTCGTGTCCCTGCTCGGGTCCAAGGTGACCGGCCGCACGGTGGTCGACGTGGTGTTCGACGGCGACGATGCAGTGGTGCCGCCTGCCGGGGTGCGGGTGCCGAACTCCGTGCGGGTCTCCTGGTCACCGTCGGGTGTGGCCGCCGACGACGTGCTGTTGCGCATGGTGGACCGCATCGACACCGCCGTGACCGTCGTGGTCGTCAGCAACGACCGTGAGGTCGCCGACGGCGCCCGAGACCGCGGCGCGAACGTCGTCTCGAGCCACGCGTTCCTGCACTGGCTTCGTTGATCCATCGCAGCTTCGCTGATCCATCGCAGCTTCGCTGATCGTTCAGCGGCCGAACCAGCGTCGCTTCTTCGCCGGTGCCGTCGATGCGGCTTCGGCGATCGCCGGTTCGATCTCGCTGAGCAACCGCACCGTGTCGGCACCCGTCTGGGGACGGTCGTCGGCCGACTTGCGCATCAGGGTGAGGATCACGTCGGACAGCTCGCGGCTCACGCCGAGGTCGGCGGGATCGGGCGGCGTCTCGTTGACGTGTGCCTCGAGCAGCTGGGCCCGCTCGCCGTACCAGGGCGCCTTGCCGGACGCGAGGCGATACATGGTCACGCCGAGGCCGTACAGATCGGCCCGGCCGTCGACCGCCTCGCCGAGCGCCTGCTCGGGGGAGAGGAACAGCGGCGAGCCGAACACGCGGCCCGCCGGTGGCGCCGGACCTCGAAGATCGAGCGCGAGACCGAAGTCGAACAGCACCGCACCGACGCCGGCGACGAGGATGTTCGACGGCTTCACGTCACGATGGACGATGTCGTTGCGATGGACGTGGTCGAGTGCGTCCGCGATCTCCTTGCCGAGTCGCAGCGTGTCGAGTTCGCCCATCTTCTTGTCGGGCGTCACCCGGTCCCAGGCCGTGCCGCCTTCGTGGAGATCGGTCGCCATGTAGAACGAGCCGGCCACCTCGCCGGCCCCGTGGACGGCGACGATGTTCGGATGGTCGAGCCGGGCGAGCAGTTCGGCCTCGGCCTCGAACATCTCGACGATGGAGCTGTTGGCCATCGCGAACGGGTTCAGCACCTTCAGTGCGACCTCGAGCGGTGGGCCGTCACCGAGTCGATAGGCGCGGTAGACGGTGGCTGTCGTGCCCTTCCCCAGGACGTTCTCGACCTGGTACGAGCCGAACCGTCGACCGACCCACACGTCGGTGCTGTCGAACACGAGAAGCAGGGTAGGTCACGCTGAGCGGCGCAGCCGGAGCGTCGGTGTGCGGGGCGTTTGCCGGAGGCAAAGGCCGGAAGCGACGGCGCAGCCGGAGCGTCGGTGTCCCACCCCGTTCGTACCGTGCGTCGGCGTGTCCCAGGAACCACCGAACCCCGTCTTTCGTCCCGACCGGGCGTCACATCGCCGTCCGTTGGGTCTCGTCATCGACTGCGACGTCTGCGTCGCCAGAGCCACCTCGGCCTGCCACGACTGTGTGGTCACCTACCTCGTCCGCGACTCGGAGGAGGACGCCGTCGTCATCGACCTCGCCGAGGCGCGTGCCCTTCGGGCGCTCGGCGACGGTGGCCTCGTGCCGCGGTTGCGGCATGCGACCATGCGTGAGTGATCCGAGTCGCCACCGCCGACGTTCGCCGCTGGGCGGCCGACGCAGGCCTCGACGCGTGCGGCATCACCGACGCCGCGCCGTTCGACCGTGCTCGTGAGGTCATCGAGGACCGCAAGGCGCGCGGCCTGCACGGCGGCATGCACTTCACCTACGGGCGGCCGGAACGGTCGACCGATCCCCGGCGCACGCTCGCCTCGGCCGAGAGCATCGTCGTGGCGGCACTCGGGTACCACCGCGAGGCGCCGGCGACGGCGGCACCCTCGGGTCCGAGCGCCGCGGTCGGTCGCTTCGTGTGGGAACCGGTCTACGACGACCTCGCCATCCGGCTGGAACAGGTCGCGGCCCAGTTGAGGGAGCAGGGCGCCGAGGCCGTCGTCCTCGTCGACGACAACCGCATGGTCGATCGTGCCGCTGCACATCGTGCCGGCCTCGGCTGGTTCGGGAAGAACACCAACCTCCTGCTCGGAGTGCTCGGCAGCTGGTTCGTGCTGGGCTCGATCGTCACGGACGCAGTCATCGACGTCGACCGGCCGCCCATGCCCGACGGGTGCGGCACCTGTGTGCGCTGCCAGGTCGCCTGTCCGACCGGTGCGCTCGACACGGCGGGGGAGCTCGACGCCCGCCGATGTCTCGCCTGGCTGTTGCAGGCCGACGGTGTCTTCCCGTTCGAACATCGTGCGGCGCTCGGCGGTCGTATCTACGGCTGCGACGACTGCCAGACCGTCTGCCCGCCGAACACCCGCCACCTGCGTCTGCATCCGTCACCTCCGGCGTCGGACACGGCGATGGTGTCGGTCGAGCTGTTGTGGATCCTGTCGGCGTCCGACGACGAGCTGATGGCACGTCTCGGCCGGTGGTACATCCCGCGTCGTCGGCCCGAGTACCTACGACGCAACGCCTTGGTCGCGCTCGGCAACGTCGGCGATGGCGCCGACCCCCGAGTGGTCGACGCCGTCGACCATGCGCTGCGCTCCGAGGAGGAGGTGGTCCGGATCCACGCCGTGTGGGCTGCGGGCCGTCTCGGGCTCGGTGAGTTGGCTGTCGACCGGATCGTCCCCGGAGCCTCCGACCTGGTCGACGAGGAGCTACGTCGGCTCGGCGAGATCGAGCGTCCGGACCCCGACGTCGGGCGGTAGCGTCGACACGTGGTCCGCCACCTGCTCGTGACGAACGACTATCCGCCGAAGGTCGGGGGCATCCAGGTCTACCTGTGGGAGCTGTGGCGTCGGCTCCCGGCCGACGAGGTCACGGTGTTCACGACGCCCCACGCCGGGGCCGAGGAGTTCGACGCAGCGCAGGCGCACCGGGTGATCCGCAGCCGCGAGCCCGTGCTGTTGCCGCGGCCCGGTCTCGCCGCGCAGATGGACCGACTGGCCGACGAGGTCGGTGCGGAGCTGATCGTGATCGACCCTGCGCTCCCGCTCGGGTGGATCGGACCGAGTCTGCGTCACCCGTACGCCGTGATCCTGCACGGAGCCGAGGTCACGGTCCCGGGCCGTCTGCCCGTCAGCCGCCAGGCGCTGCGTCGCGTGGTGACGGAGGCCGATCTGGTGATCGGCGCGGGTCGTTACCCGACGGCCGAGGGCGAGCGTGCGGCCGGTCGGTCGCTTCGTCACATCTACGTGCCGCCTGGTGTGGACGTCGAACGGTTCCAGCCCCTCGATGCGGCCGCACGCACTGCAGCTCGGGCCCGCTTCGGCGTCGCCGACGACACACAGCTGGTCTTGGCCGTGTCACGTCTCGTACCGCGCAAGGGCTTCGACGTCGCGATCCGAGCCGCCGCGCAGCTCGCTCCGACCCACCCGCGGCTCCAGCTCATGATCGGCGGCACCGGCCGAGACGACCGCCGTCTGCGTCGTCTGGCATCGCAACTCGATGCACCGGTCCGGTTCCTCGGCCGCTTCGAGGAGGACGACAAGGCGACCCTGTACGGCATGGCCGACCTGTTCACGATGTTGTGCCGCACCCGGTGGGGTGGCCTGGAACAGGAGGGTTTCGGCATCGTGTTCGTCGAGGCCGCAGCTGCCGGCGTGCCCCAGGTGGCAGGGGCCTCCGGTGGCGCAGCGGAGGCGGTCGCCCACGGTGAGTCGGGGCTCGTCGTCGACGATCCGACCGACGTCGACGCCGTCGCCGAGGCGTGGGCGGCGATCCTCGACGACCCAGATGGTGCCGCCGAGATGGGTCGTGCTGCCCGTGCTCGTGCCATCGAGGAGTTCTCCTACGACATGCTCGCCGATCGTCTGCACCACGGATTGGCGGAGGTGGTCACATGACCGATCACGTCGACGAGCCCGAGGGCGAGCAGGACCTGCCGGACCCTGAACGCGGCGCCGAACTGGTCAGGGCCAACCTGGTCGCGACTGCGGTGCTCGGCGTGGTGTTGGCGGCCGGCGTCGCGGCACCCGACTCGCTCGGTGTCGTCGCGGCGTTCGTGTCGCTCGGCTACCTGCTGGCCGGCATCGTCGCCTTCGGCATCTCGTTCTTCGCTGCCGCCGAACGGAGCCGTACCGAGGAGCTGTCCGTCGCCGGCCTCTCTACTCCGCACGCGTCGGCTCAAGCTGACTGCGATCATCGGTCAGACGGGGTTGTACCGCCGCGGCGATCCGTCCGTTCACCGCGTTGGCCTTCGGCACGCTCGCCCCGATGCTCGGGCTCGGGCTCGCCGGTGTGTGGTCGGCGCGTCATGGCGTGTTCCGTCCCCGCCGACGGTGAAGCGCGTGTCAGAATCGCACCCACGTCGGACACTCCCTGCTGCGTCCGACCGTTTCCGGAGGTCACCACATGCTCGATGAGGCAACCGAGGTCAGGGTCATCCAGGCGTCGCCGGCTCGTTGCTACGAGATCGTCGCCGACATCGCCAGCTATCCCGGATGGACGACCGACCTGAAGGACGCCGACGTCACGGCCACCGATGACCAGGGTCGGGCGACCGAGGTCGAGTTCCGCGCCGCGGCCATGGGCCGCTCGGCGACGTACACGCTGGCCTACGACCACTCGCAGGCACCGTCCCGGCTCGAGTGGCGCCAGATCGGTGGCGACATCACCAAGCGTCTCGACGGCTGGTATGAGTTCGCCGAGGTGCCGGGTGAGCCGGAGCAGTGTGAGGTCACCTACCACCTCGAGGTGGAGCTGCTGGTGCCGTTGCCGGGCTTCGTGAAGCGCCGTGCCGAGGGCCGGATCATCCACACCGCGCTCGACGATCTGCAGGCCCGAGCCGAGACTTGAGCAACCAGAGCGGCGCTTCGGTGCTGCTCTTCACCGGCAAGGGTGGTGTCGGCAAGTCGACGTTGGCTGCGGCCACCGCGGTGCACGCAGCATCGTGCGGCCGACGGGTTCACCTCGTCTCCACCGACGCGGCCCACAGCCTGGGCGACGTCCTGGGTGTCGAGGTGGGCGATGTCGGTGTCGAGGTGTCGCCTGGGCTGACCGTGTCGGAGCCCGACACCCGCCGTCATGTCGAGGCGGCGTGGGACGGCATCCAGCGGACGCTGCGTGACGTCGTCGCCCGCAGCGGTGTCGACGACGTGCAGGCGGCCGAGGTGTCGATCGTGCCCGGCGCCGACGAGCTCGTCGCGCTGACCGTCATCGCCGAGCTGGCATCCGATCCGGAACTCGATGCCGTCGTGGTCGACTGCGCACCGACCGCCGAGACGGTCCGGCTGCTGTCGGCCCCACAGGTGCTGACGTGGTGGGTCGAACGTCTGGCGCCGGTGGCCCCGATGATCACGTCGTTCGTGCCGGCGATCGAGCAGCTCGTCGGCGTCGATGTCGCGGCCATGACCGGCCAGTCGGGTTGGCGGTCGCTGCTCGACACCTTGGCGACGACCTCCTCGATCCTCACCGACACCTCACGGACCGGTGTCCGCCTCGTCGCGGCGCCGAACCCCGTCGTGGCTGCCGAGACCCGCCGAGCCGCCAGCTACGTGTCGTTGTTCGGCCTTCGTGTCGACGGCGTGCTCGTCAACCGGATGCTGCCCGACACGGTGACCGATCCGTTCTTCGCCGACTGGCGCGAGGTCGAGTCGGATCAACTCACTGCGCTCACGGCCGATCTCGCTCCGGCTCCGGTGGTCCCGGTGCCGCTCGCGGCGTCCGCCATCGTCGGTGTCGACGCACTCGCCGAGCTCGGGCGGGCGTTGTACGGCGACGGCGACGGTCTCGGCCGCAACACCACCGAGCCGGTCTTGCGGTGGGGTGCCGACGACACCGGCGCCTTCCTGGATCTCGACGTCGGCCCGGCTGACACCTCGTCGCTCGACCTGGGTCGCCGCGGCGCAGAACTCCACATCGCGATCGGCCCGAACCGTCGCAGCATCGTGCTCCCCGACGCGTTGCAGTCCGCTGCGGTCAGTGGTGCGTCGATCCACGGGTCCACGCTGCGCGTGCGTTTCGCCGCCGTCTAGGTTGACGCCCGCATGAACGACCGGCCGACCGACGACACTGCGGCGCATCTGACAGCTGCAGCCAAGGAGCTGATCGCGGCAGGACGCAACCTGCTCGACCAGCTCGAACGCGCCGTCGATCGTCCCGGCGGCATGGACGACACCGTCCGCCGTTGGATCGATCTCGGACAGTCCGCCGTCGACGGCTTCGTGGGTGGCGCCCCCGACCACAGCCACCTCGACGGCGACATCGATGACGATGACGATGACGATGACGATGACGACGGGGTGATCGACCTCGAGGTGATCGACCTCGGGGTGTCCGGCGAGGTCGTGCAGCAGATCTCGATCGACGACCTGCGAGACACCGGCAGCGAGACGCCGGACACCGAAGGAGCAGCCTGATGGCCGATCGGTTCACGGCGGGTGTCCACGTCGGCGGTGGCAAGTGCACGTCGGTCGTCACCGACCAGCACGGCGACATGGTCGCGGAGAGCCGTGTCGACACGCCGCGAGGCGCCACCGCACTTCTCGACGTCATCGAAGCGGTCACCGCCGAGCTCGGCGCAGTGGCCGGTGACCTCGACGCCGTGGGCCTCGGTATCGCCGGTCAGCTCGACCTGAGCGGTCGGATGGCGTTCTCCCCGAACCTCGACCTCGGTGATCTCCCGCTCCAGCGGTTGCTCGAGGAACGCCTGTCGGCCCCGGTCGTGATCGACAACGACGCGAACCTGGTGGCGATGGCCGAGCTCGAGTGGGGTGTCGCCCGAGGCGTCAGCGATGCGGTGCTGATCACGCTCGGCACCGGCTTCGGCAACTCGCTGGTGATCGACGGCAAGGTTCGGCGCGGCGCGTTCGGCATGGCCGGAGAGCTCGGCCACACGATGGTCGATCCGTCAGGACCGAGCTGCACGTGCGGCAGCCATGGCTGTCTCGAGGTCTATGCGAGCGGTCGCGGTCTGACTTCGATCGCGCAGAAGGCCGCCCGAGCTGGGCTCGCCCCCGGACTCATGACCCTGGCGGGCGGCGACCCGGACAACGTCACCAACGACCACGTGCTGCGTGCAGCACGTGGCGGCGACGAGGGAGCGACGCGTGTGCTGGAGCAGTTCGCGTTCTGGATCTCGGTCGGACTCTCGAACACCGTGGCGCTGCTCGACCCCGAGATGGTGATCGTCGGTGGTCCTCTCTCGGCCGACTGGGATGCGCTCGGCGATCACGTCCGAGCGCACCTCGAGTCGCTGGTGCTCGCCGGCCAGTACCGGCCGCCGTTGCGGATCGAACCGACGGCGCTCGGTGAGCGTGGCGGTGCATTGGGAGCTGCGCTGCTCGCACGTCGTTTCGCCGACGGCGGCATCTGAATACGTCCGGCCCGATGCGGCTGCACGGGTAGCCTCGCCGGAATGGAGTTCCGCAGGATCACCAACCTCCCGCCCTACGTCTTCACGATCATCGACTCGTTGAAGATCGAGATGCGGCGGGCCGGTGACGACGTCATCGACCTCGGTTTCGGCAACCCGGATCTGCCGTCGCCCGACATCGCGGTCGAGAAGCTGGCAGAGGCCGCCCACAACTCGCGTAATCACCGTTACAGCGCGAGCCGCGGCATCCCGAAGCTGCGTCTGGCCCTGGCGGACCTGTACAAGCGCACCTTCGACGTCGATCTCGATCCCGACACCGAGATCATCAACACGATCGGCGCCAAGGAGGGCTTCTCCCACCTGATGTGGACGCTGCTCGCGCCCGGCGACGCCGTCCTGGTCCCCGCGCCGTCGTATCCGATCCACATCTTCGGCCCGTTGTTCACCGGGGCCAACGTCCGCGAGGTGCCGCTCACGACGGGCGACGACTTCTTCGAGGCCCTCGTCGAGCGCTTCGAGTACTCGTGGCCGCGTCCACGGGTCATCGTGCTGTCGTTCCCGCACAACCCCACCACGACCTGCGTCGACCTCGACTTCATGCAGCGCATCGTCGACTTCGCGCTCGAGAAGGAAGTCCTGCTCGTCCACGACTTCGCGTACGCCGACCTCGGTTTCGACGGCTATCAGCCGCCGTCGATCCTGCAGGCCAAGGGCGCGAAGGAGTGCGCGGTCGAGTTCTACAGCCTCACCAAGTCGTTCTCCATGGCTGGCTGGCGTGTCGCCTTCATGGCCGGCAACCCCGAGGTCGTGGCCGCGCTCGCCAAGCTCAAGAGCTACCTGGACTACGGCACCTTCCAGCCCATCCAGATCGCATCGATCATCGCCATGAACGAGGCACCCGACTACCCGAGCGAGATGCGCGAGATCTACCAATCTCGACGTGACGCACTCTGCGGTGGCCTGCAGCGGATCGGCT
>JAHDHM010000135.1 GCA_020631315.1 Acidimicrobiales bacterium | reverse complement strand
GGCTCCGGAGTTCCACGACCGGTTGTGGGACTCTCCATCGCGGTTGTCCTCGGCGTTCGCGGCGTTGTGCTTGTGGTCGTAGGCGACGAGGTCGGCGAGGGTGAATCCGTCGTGGGCGGTGACGAAGTTGATGCTCGCCGACGGCTGGCGGCCTGACCACGCGTACAGGTCGGAACTGCCGGTCAGGCGGTAGGCGAAGTCGGCCAGGGTCTCGTCGGCGCTGCGCCAGTAGTCGCGGACACCGTCGCGGTACTTGCCGTTCCACTCCGACCACAACGGCGGGAAGTTGCCCACCTGGTAGCCACCTTCGCCGACGTCCCACGGCTCGGCGATCAGCTTCACGCCGTTGATGACCGGGTCCTGGTGGATGAGGTCGAAGAACGACGAGAGGCGGTCCACCTCGTGCAATCCGCGGGCGAGTGCCGCGGCGAGGTCGAATCGGAATCCGTCGACGTGCATGTCGAGGATCCAGTACCGCAGGCTGTCCATCATCAGCTGCAGCGTCTGGGAGTGGCGCATGTTGAGGCTGTTGCCGGTGCCGGTGAAGTCGACGTGGTAGCGCCGATCCTCGGGCGACAGGCGGTAGTACGCGGCGTTGTCGAACCCCTTCAACGACAACTGCGGACCGAGGTGGTTGCCTTCTGCGGTGTGGTTGTAGACGACGTCGAGGATCACTTCGATGCCCACGGCGTGGAACGCCTTGACCATCTCCTTGAACTCGACGACCTGTTGGCCACAGTCGCCCGCCGAGCTGTAGGGGCCGTGCGGCGCCAGATAGGCGAGCGAGTTGTAGCCCCAGTAGTTGACGAGGCCTCGCTGCACGACCGTGTGTTCGGACACGAAGTGGTGCACCGGCAGCAGCTCGACCGCGGTGACTCCGAGATCGAGCAGGTGATCGAGAATCGGTGGCGTCACCATGCCCGCGTAGGTGCCACGCAGGTGTTCGGGCACGTCGGGGTGCTGCATCGTCATGCCACGAACGTGCGTCTCGTAGATGACCGTCTCGTGGAGCGCGTTGTTCGGGGGTGTGTCGTCACCCCAGTCGAACGACGGGTCGATCACGACCGCCTTCGGCATGTACGCCGCACTGTCCGTCGGGTCGAGTTCGAACGGGTCGTCCTCGGTGCCGCCGTACACCTCGCGTCCCCACCGCAGCTCTCCGTGGACGGCCTTCGCGTACGGGTCGAGGAGCAACTTCGCGGGGTTGCACAGCGCCCCCGCCGACGGGTCCCACGGGCCGTGTACGCGAAATCCGTACTGCTGTCCGACACCGAGGCCGGGGACGAGGCCGTGGTGCACGAAGGCCGTGACCTCGGGGAGCGTGTGCCGGGTCTCGTTGCCCTCGTCGTCGAAGAGGCAGACCTCCACCCGCTCGGCGACCTCGGAGTAGACCGCGAAGTTGACGCCCTCCTCGGTCAAGGTGGACCCGAGCGGGTACATCTGGCCGGGCCAGATGGTCATCGGCGACCGGACCCGTTCAGCGCGTCGAGCGCCGGTTGATAGAGCGTGCGGTCGTACTCGGCCACCATTCGGCCCGACGTGACCTGCGGGCCGAGGGTTCGCCAGGTGTGGCGCATCCGGTCGACCCAGGGTGCCGACCAGGCCTGACCGTCGGCGAAGTAGGTGGGGACGACATCGTCCTCGAGCAGGGTGAGGGTGGCGTCAGCCTCCTCGGCGTCTCGCTGCGCCGCAGCGGCAGCCGGGCTCGACGGGATGGTCCAACCGTTGCGGTCGTCGGCCATCTCGGCCCACCAGCCGTCGCTGATCGAGAGGTTGAGCCCGCCGTTCAACGCCGACTTCTCCCCGCTGGTGCCCGACGCCTCGTGCGGGCGGATGGGTGTGTTGAGCCAGACGTCGCACCCCGCGTACATGGTGCGGGCCACGGCGATGTCGTAGTCGGGCACGAACGAGAAGCGACCGTTCGCCGCTGCGGACTGGGCGAACTCGACCACGTCAGCGAGGAAGCGCTTGCCGTCTGCGTCGGCCGGATGGGCCTTGCCGGCGAACACGAAGTGCACGGGTCGCTCGTCGTCGCCGAGCAGCGCCACGAGCCGGTCGAGTTCGTTCAACAAGAGCGTCGCTCGCTTGTAGGTGGCGAAGCGTCGGGCGAACCCGATGACGAGACCGTCGGGGTCGAGTGGACGTCCGCACCGTTCGGCAACGAGATCGGCGAGGCGGGTGGCCCCGAACCGGCGCACCTCGACGAGGCGATCCGTCGGAACGTCGTCGATGCGTTGCCACGCAGAGGTGTCACCCTGATCCCAGCCGGCGCCCAGGTGTTCGTCGAACAGGGCAGCCAGCTCGCCGTCGACCCATGTCCTGGCGTGAACACCGTTCGTGACGTGGCCGATGGCGTCACCGCCGGGCACGTCAGCGAAGAGCTCCCTGCTCACCTGGCCGTGCAACCTCGACACGCCGTTGGCGCGCGCTGACGAGGTGAGGCCCAGCGCTGCCATGTTGAACGCCGGTGGATCGTCACCCGAGTCGTGTCCGAGTGCGAGCAGTTCGTCGACGTCGACGTCCCATCGGTCGGCCCAGACCTGCAGGTACTCGGTGGCGAGTTCGGGTTCGAAGCGGTCGATACCGGCGGGCACGGGGGTGTGGGTGGTGAAGACGACTCGGCGCCGGACGGTCGCCCGAGCATCGGCGAGTGTCGACCCGGCAGCGATCTCGGCGTCGAGGAGGTCGAGCAGCATGAAGCCTGCGTGGCCCTCGTTCAGATGCCGGACCGGTGCATCCCAGCCGATCGCGGTGAGTGCACGCGAGCCGCCGACGCCGAGCACCATCTCCTGGTCGATCCGGTGCCGGCGATCGCCGCTGTAGAGCTGATCGGTGATGGCACGATCGACGGCCGAGTTGTCGTCGATGTCGGTGTCGAGCAGGAGGAGTGCGACGCGTCCGACCTGCAGTCGCCAGACCTTCGCCGACACCGTTCGGTCGGGGAAGGGCACCTCGACGACCAGTCCGGTGTCGACGGCGCCGAGATCGGTGGCGTCGTGGGCCTCGTACCGCTCGGCCTGGGCGCCGTCGGCGAGGTCCTGGCGGAAGAACCCTCGGCGGTAGTAGAGGCCGACCGCACAGAAGGACAGTTCGAGGTCGTTGGCTGACTTGAGGTGGTCACCGGCGAGGATGCCGAGCCCGCCGGAGTACTGGGCGATGTCAGCGCTGATGCCGAACTCCGGCGAGAAATAGGCGACGTCGGGATCCGAAGGTGTTGCGGCGGCGAGTGCCGTTGCTTCGTCGGACGCAGCCTGAACCGCGGCCACGAGTTCGCCGTTCTCAGCCAATTCGTGCAGCGCAGCGTCGGTGAGCTGGCCGATGCCGACGATCGGATGCACTCCATCGACGGCGGGTGTGCAGCGATCGAGCAGCGTGCGAGTCGTCGGTGTCCACGTCCAGGCGTGTCCGCGGGCGATCGACGACAGGTGGTCGCGCAGCTCGAGGGCGTTCACAGTTGTCTCCAGTGGGGGTGTGACCGGTGCTCGAGAGTGGAGCGGCCGTCGGATCAGTCGAAGAGTACCGACGTCGTCTCCCCCGCCGATCAGCGCCGTATTGCGATGTCGATTCGGTCGCGCTCAGCGAGCCTGGCCGATGATCACCGTCTTGGCGTTCGCACCGGCCTGGACCACGGGCCGTGGTCGAGGCGGTGGTTTCGCCGCAGCTGGGCTGCCGGGTCATCATGTCAGCGGTGGCCGGTTCCGACCGGCCCGGCGAGGGGGAGCCATGAGCATCAAGGGTGCGGCGCACATCATCGGCGCCTACGAGCATCCGGGTCGGCATCTGCCCGACCTGACCGTGCCGCAGATCCATCGGGACGTCGCGATCGGCGCGCTGGCCGACGCCGGCCTGTCGTTCAGCGACGTCGACGCCTACTACTCCGCCGGCGACGCACCGGGTTTCGGTGCGTTGTCGATGGCCGAGTACCTCGGGTTGCGCGACATCGAGGTCGACGACACGGAGACCGGCGGCAGCTCGTACCTCGTCCACGTCGAACACGCCGCTCGTGCCATCGCCGCTGGTCACATCCAGGTCGCGCTGATCACGCTGGCCGGCAAGCCCCGAACCGGCGGCGCGGGACCGGGTGGCAGCGCCCGGTTCAGCGAGGCGCCGGAAGCCTCGTTCGAGAACCTGTTCGGGCTGAACATCCCCGCCGGTTACGCCATGGCCGCCCGTCGGCACATGCACGAGTTCGGCACCACGTCCGAGGACCTGGCCGAGATCAAGGTCGCCGCCTCGACCCACGCCCAGCACAACCCGAACGCCTTCCTCAAGGACGTGGTCACCGTCGAGCAGGTCGTGGACTCCCGCACGATCGCCGACCCGCTGCACCTGCTCGACTGCTGCGTGATCACCGACGGCGGGGGAGCGCTGGTCGTCACGTCACCCGAGGTCGCTCGCGATCTCGGACGGAGCTCGGCGACGGTGCTCGGTTCGGGCACGGCGTTGCAGCATCCGTTCGGTGGCATCGATCTCACGGGCACCGGCGCCCGCGTGTCGGGCCCCAAGGCGTTCGCCGAGGCAGGCGTGAACCCGGCCGACATCGACTACGCCTCGATCTACGACTCGTTCACCATCACGGTGCTGCAGACGATCGAAGACCTCGGCTTCTGCGAGAAGGGCGAAGGCGGGCGCTTCGTACGTGACGGTGCGCTCCAGGCGCCGTTCGGGAAGCTGCCGTTCAACACCGACGGCGGCGGCCTCTGCAACAACCATCCGGCCAACCGAGGTGGCATGACCAAGGTGATCGAGGCCGTGCGCCAGCTCCGCGGCGAGGCACACCCCGAGGTGCAGGTGCCCGACTGCGAGCTCGCCGTCGCCCACGGCACCGGCGGCAGCCTCGCCTCGCGAATGGGCAGTGCCACCCTCGTCCTCGGGAGGGCGTCATGAGTCAGCTGCCGACCTCGAACCCGTTCGTCAGCTCCGAGACCGAGCCGTTCTGGACGGCCACCACCGACGGGCGCATCCACCTGCCCCGATGCAACGACTGCGGCGACGTCATCTGGTACCCGCGTGACTGGTGTCCGTCGTGTGGCGGCGACGTCACCTGGGAGGACGTCGCACCGACCGGCACCGTCTACTCCTTCTCGATCGTGATGAAGGGCCAGGGTCGGTGGCGAGATGCCGGCCCGTACGTGGTCGCCTACGTCGATCTCGATGCCGGCCCGCGGATGATGACGAACATCGTCGACGTCGATCCGTCCGAGATCGAGATCGGCATGGCCGTGACCGCGGTGTTCGACCCGACCGAGGACGGACCGTCGTTGATCCGATTCGCTCCCACCGGCAGCTGAGATGACGACGCCGTTCGAGGCAGCCGTCGCCCGCTTCCGGGCCGGCGAAGATCACCACGCGCTCGCTGCGGGGCTGGTCGAGCAGATGACCGTCGAGGAGCGACTCGGCTGCCTCGACGGCGACCTGCCGTTCTGGCCCGGGCTCTTCGACATGACCGCCGGCGGGTACTACGAACATCCGTGGCCCGCAGCGGTCGTCGAGCGGTTGGGGATCCCTGGCATCCAGTTCGCCGACGGGCCTCGTGGCTGTGTCGTTGGCAACGCCACGGCCTTTCCGGTGGCGATGGCGCGTGGCGCCTCGTTCGACCCGGCACTCGAGGAGGAGATCGGCGAGGCCATCGGCGCTGAACTGCGCGCCTCCGGTGCGACCTTCACGGGTGCGGTCTGCCTGAACCTGCTGCGCCACCCCGGGTGGGGCCGAGCGCAGGAAACCTACGGCGAGGACCCGCACCACGTCGGTGAGATGGCGGCCGCGCTGACCCGTGGCCTCCAGCGCCACGTGATGGCGTGCATGAAGCACTTCGCCCTGAACTCCATGGAGAACGCCCGGTTCACCGTCGACGTCGAGGTCGACGATCGTGCCCTCCACGAGGTCTACCTGCCGCACTTCCGGCGAGTCGCCGAGGAGGGCGTCGCCTCCACCATGAGCGCCTACAACTCGGTGCGCGGCGAGTGGTGCGGCGAGAACACCGAGCTGCTCACCGACATCCTGCGGGACGAGTGGGGCTGGGACGGCTTCGTCATCAGCGACTTCATCTTCGGTGTGCGCGACGGCGTGGCGTCGGTGCGGGCCGGACTCGACATCGAGATGCCGTTCCGCATGCGTCGAGCGATGTCGGTGGCCGAGGGCATCGCCGATGGCGAGCTACTCATGTCGGACGTGGACGCAGCGGTCACGCGCATCGTCGCCACGTTGCTGCGGTTCGCCGAGCAGATCGAGCACTCGCCGCCTGCCGAGATCGTCGCGTCCAGTCCTCACGTGGCCCTGGCTCGCCGGGCCGCTGCCCAGTCGACGGTGCTGTTGCGCAACGACGCGCTGTTGCCGCTCGAGGCCGGGACGATCGATCGGATCGCTGTGCTCGGCCGTCTCGCCGACGTGGCCAACCTCGGCGACGGCGGATCCAGCGACGTCCACCCGCCGTACGCGGTGACGCCGCTGGAGGGCATCACCGCCCGGTTCCCCGACTCTGCGATCGTGCACTCCGACGATGACGTCTCGATCGTCGAAGGCGCCGACGTCGTCGTGGTCGTCGTGGGCTACACGAAGGCCGACGAGGGCGAGTACGTCGACGCGTCCGGCACCGCTCCGCTCGCGGCCGAGCTCTTTCCCTCGATGGACCATCCCGACCTCGGACGTCTCGCACCGTTGCCGTTCGAACCGGCGCAACGGACCCAGGAAGAGGTCGAGGATCGGACGATGGCGCCGGGCGGCGACCGCCGCTCGCTGCGTCTCTCGCCCGCCGACGAAGCGTTGATCGAGGCTGCGTGCACAGCGCACGACCGGGTGATCGTCATCGTCGAAGCTGGCAGCGCTGTGGTCATGCCGTGGCTCGACCAGACGGCCGCGACGCTCCAGCTCTGGTACGGCGGCATGGCCGCCGGCGACGCGCTGGCCGACGTGTTGTCCGGCGACGTCGAGCCGGGAGGCCGCCTGCCGTTCGCGGTGCCGACCGACGAGGCGCACCTCGTCCACTTCGACCCGGATGCCACCACCGAGACCTACGGACTGCTCCACGGCCAGTGGTACCTGGACGATCAGGGTGTCGAGGCGGCGCTGCCGTTCGGCTTCGGACTCGGTTACACCGACTTCGCCGTGACCGCAGCAGAGCGGGTGGGCGGCGCCGTGCGGGCCGAGGTCACGAACGTCGGCGGACGCGTCGGCTCGACGGTTGTGATGGTCTTCGCTGCGATGCCCGATTCGGCGTTCGAGCGACCTGCCCAGCGTCTGGTCGGTTTCGCAAAGGTCGGTGCTGAACCGGGCGAGACCGCCGAGGTCGAGATCCCTCTCGATCTGCGTCAGCTCCACGTCCGCGACGAAGGTGGTTGGCTCGTGGAAGATCGGCAAATCCAGCTCACCGTCGCCCAACGAGCCCACGACCCGTCGGCGCTCTTCCTCTGAGCTGCGAGGCGTGATGCGGCGGCGATTCCGGCCGACGTGATGGGAACCCGACGCGTTGGGCGAACGTTGATGGGCTGAGTCCGTCCGGTGGGAGTGTTCGATGGAGATCCTTCTTCAGCCCTTGTTTGGTGCCATTGGGGGTGCTGTTTCTGCTGATGGCCTGGGGGCTGCTCGATGGGCTGCAGGCCGCCGCGGATCGTCACCGTCACGGTGAGGTGATCGACGCATCTGACGGGAACGCTACTCGGTGCAGATCTCCGAAGGTCGTGTGCGCGGTCCGGTCACACAGTGGCTGGCCCGACGAACTCGTCGTCTTGACCAGCCTGAGGGAGAGCCGGGCGGTCGCCGGGCTGGACTGGACCTCGCCTTCGACGAGGCGACCATCGTCGTTGGTCCGTTGTTGCTCGCGGTCGCACTCTTGGCGTTGATGTTGTTTCTGCTCGAGGTGATCGTGGTGCTTGCAGTTGCAGCTGTCGTCATCACAGTTCGTTCGACCGCTCGTCGCCGATGGAGTGTCGTGGCGAGCGACGACGAGGGAACGGAGCGGACCGGCCGAGCTCGGACCTACCGCTCGGCTCGGCGGCTGCGTTCGGAGATGGTGGGCCACATCGAGATCGGTCGGTGGTCGGCGCTCGACGCCCTGGACACTGTCGAGTAACGCTGCGTTGTGAGACGTCGGGTGATCCGCAGAACGCTTCGCGATGTCGGGCGCGTCCCCGGACGCGTCGCTGCCACTCTCTGATGATGCACCGCGCGTTGCGACTGCGGTGAGTGTTGGTTCCGTGCACTCGGCTGACTGTCCCAGCCCCCTACTACTCTCGGCGGAGCCGAGAGTGCGGGTGTGCAGCCGGGAAGGCTGGGGAGCAAACGCCGCTCGGCCGACCGCTCTTCGGAGCTGAGTTGGCGAGTCGCTCACTCCTCGTGGCAACGACGCGTCCGGGGACGCGTGACAGCGACCATGGACTCGGTCGACAATGGATCCCGGTGGAACGTCTGAAGGACATGAACCCGTACCGCCAGATCGAGGTGCGGGATCGCCGTCGCAAGGTCGCCGTGGTCGTGTCGATCGTGGGAGCGATCGCCGG
>JAHDHM010000134.1:1891-8496 GCA_020631315.1 Acidimicrobiales bacterium | reverse complement strand
GCGAGCGCGAGACCCTCGACCATGATCTGCATGCCCAGGTAGGTCATGTCCCACCGGCTGTCGTTGACGATGTCGTCGAGCAGCATCTTCAGGTGGGCGTTGATCGGGTAGTACCCGTCGAGCTTGGTGTTGAGGTACTTGGCGAAGACCTCGACGTGACGGGCCTCGTCGACCACCTGGGTGGAGGCGTAGTACTTGGCGTCGATCCAGGGCACGGTCTCGACGATCTTCGCGGTGCACACGAGGGCGCCCTGCTCACCGTGCATGAACTGGCTCATCGTCCAGTTGTTCGACTGCACGTTGAACTCGACCCACTCCTTCTTGCCCCAGTTCTCCACACCGGTGCCGGACAGGTCGATCATGGCGTCCATGCCGCCACTGAGGTCGTAGGCCTTCTCGGCCTCCTCATAGGGGTCGACGACGGTGTCCCACGGCAGGTCGGTCTCGCCGTTCCACTGTCCGACCTTGGCCTTCTCGTAGAGCTTCTCGAGACGAGGGCGGGCGCCCTTCTCGTAGTCCCACGTGTAGATCGCCGGCGCGTTGTCGGTGACCGTGTGGAGGAGTTCCTTCGGGTCGGTGAGCGGAACCTCGAGGATCGCCTCGATGTCGTTGGCGTCCATGCGGCCCAGGATCTCCTGGTCGCTGGAGTGTTCGTTGGTGACGGACATCAGATGAGCTCCTGGTGTCGGGGATCGGATGAGAGAGGATTCGACGCGAGGCCGGGAACGAGCCGTCGCCGCACGAACGTCGCGACCGCTGCTGCGTCGCGCAGGTCGAGGTGCGGGCTGGGGTCGAAGTAGTACGACAGCACCATGCGGGCCGCCCATTCGGCGGCTCGGTTGGCATCGCGCCGGGAGACGAAGGCCATGAGGCTCGGCGCCATGAACACCCGGGCGACGACGACGATGCGGTCGACACCACGGAAGCTGATCGCCGGCAGGACCTGTCCCGGATCCTGCTCCAGCTCTCGCTGCAGTTGCTCGTCGTCGTCGAGCATCTGCACTGCGGTGACCATCGTGGTCGAGATGGCATCGACCAGCTCGCCGGAGGACTCGAGCACCGGCTGCAGTTCGTGGAAGAACTCGAGCACGCTGTGGCGCCGGACCGCCTCGATCACGGTCTCGCGACCGCCGGGAAAGGCTCGATAGATCGTGGCCCGGCTGAGCGAGGAGGCAGCAGCGAGGTCGTCCATGGTCGTGGCCGCCCAGCCGTGTTCGGCCGCGTGTTGCTTCGCAGCCTCGATGATCTGCCGCTCGACGGAGCCTTCTGCCGACAGCACGAAGGCACGTCCGAACCGCTGGTGATCGCTCGCATCGAACGGCGAGGACGGAACACTGCTGTGGCGCTCGACCATCAGATGAGACGATAAGGCAGTTTGTGTCTCATCGTCAAGATCTTGGGCGCTGCCGACGGACTCTGATCAGCTCAGGCCCGGCACCCGAGCGATGAAGGCGGTGCCGTTGCCATCCAGCCGCCATGTCGATCCCGCCGGCACCACGGCGCTCTGCGACGGCAACAGGCGTTGGCCCTCGACCTCCACCTCGCCCTCGGTCACGACCAGGACCTCTGGGCCCGGCGCGGCGAACTCTCCGGGGCCGTCGACGTCGACGGCGGTCAGCTCGAACTCGGGCGCCGGTGTCGGCCACACCCGCCGGCCCTGTCCGTCGACCTCGCCGGTGATGATCGGGGTCGGCCCGGTGACCATCTCGAGCACGTCGAGGAGCTCGTCGACGTCGACGTGCTTCGGCGTCAGGCCGCCCCGAAGAACGTTGTCCGACGCCGCCATGATCTCGACGCCGAGGCCGTCGATGTAGGCGTGGAGCAGCCCGGCGTCGAGGTAGATCGCCTCACCCGGCGACAGCACCACGGTGTTCAGCAACAGCGCCGTCACGATGCCGGACTCACCCGGGTAGGTCTCGCCGATGAACCGGGCGACCTCTCGCGCCTGCGGTTGCGGTGCGCCGTCCCCGACACGTTCCAGCGCCTCCATCACACCGGCGGACAGCTCGGCGGCGGCGTCGGTGTCCATCGTGAGGATCTCGCGCAGGAGGCTTCGGAGCTCCTCGGGACCGGGATCACCCGCGAGTCGTTCGACGATCGGGGCCAACACGGGTGCGTCGAGCGCCCGCAGCAACTCGACCGTCTCGTCGACGGCGCGGAACCCTGCGAGCGCTCGGAAGGGGGTGAGCGCGCACAGGAGCTCGGGCTTGTGGTTGTCGTCCTTGTAGTTGCGGTGTGGTGCGTCGATCGGCACGCCTGCGGCGTTCTCGGCAGCGAATCCCGCCTCGGCTTTCTGCTTCGACGGATGGGCCTGGAGTGACAGGGGTGTGCCGGCAGCCAGCAGCTTGAGCAGATACGGCAGGCGACCTGCCGCCACGTCGGCTGCGTCTCCCAGCCAGGTCGCTCCGTCGGCGTCGATCGCTTCGTCGAGGCCGATCGGTACACCGTCGACCCGGATGCGTGACGGTGCGCCGGGATGAGCACCGAGCCACACCTCGGCCTCGGGCGCGTCGGTGGGTTCATCGCCACGGAGGTCGGCGAGCAGGCTCGTCGAGCCCCAGGCGTAGTCGCGGGTGATGGTGTCGAGGACGTGAGCGTCGGTCACGTGTTCTCCTTCGGCCGGGGCGGGATCGTGGACAAGAACTGCGTTGCCACGAGCTGGTCGACGTCGTCACGGTTCGAGAGATCCCAGCCGCCGGACGCCGTGATGTGCGACAGGAACATCCGAGCCAGATAGTCGGCCTCGGCCGGATCGTCGCCCTCGACATGATCGGCCAGGAACGACGACACCGAGTCGATGACACCGTCGGTCGCAACGGTCAGATGCGGCAGCACGACCTCGGGTTCGACGTCGAGCAGACGTTGGAGCAGATCGTGCTCGGCCAGCATCCGGCTCGCCGACATCAGCCCGACCGCCAGCACCTCAGCGAGATCGTCCACACCGTCGACGGAACGAGCGAGGGCACCGAGCAGGGCATCGACCTCCCGCCGAGCCAGTCGTGCGATCAGCTCATCGCGCCCGCCTGGCATGCGTCGATAGATCGTCGCGCGGCTGACCCCGCTGGCCTTCGCCACGTCGTCGACGGTGAAGCGCTGGAGGGTGAACCGGAACGCCGCCGTGCGGACACCGTCGAGGATGCGCCCGATGGTCTCGTCTTCGGCGTCGGGTCTCGGAGCGGTTGCGCTCGGCACGGCCTCCACCGTACCGACCACCGACGCGGAGAAATCGCTACAGGTCGCCACCGGAGTTTCCGATCTCAAAGACAGCGGCAAACCAGGAGAACCACCCATGGCCGATCTCACCATCACCCGTCAGCAGCTGGAGTCCGGCCAGCTGCCCTTGGTCTGTGTTGCCACGGGCCAGCCGGTCGACACCCTCACGGAGCTGCCGATCGGCCCGGCGAAGATCCCGGCCATCGCCGGTCTTCCCGCCGGCGTGCTGCCCAAGGCACTCGTCGAGAAGGTCTTCGGGTCGGCGATGAACGCTCGCAT
The DNA here is from genome assembly GCA_020631315.1 of Acidimicrobiales bacterium. The sequence goes on along the minus strand of JAHDHM010000134.1, from coordinate 5,004 downwards.
CGGCCGGTCGAACGGTGTCCGCACGAAGCAGCTCGCCGTCACCGGTCTGCGCGGCGTGCTCTCCCTGTTCTTCCTCATGCGCTTCGCTGGTGGCCTCACCGGCGGCAACCTCGTCGGCATGCTGATGGGCCTCGTCGGCATCGTCGCCGTGGTCGTCATCGGCGGCGCGCTGCTCAACAAGATCCTGACGGTCGGCGTCGCCGGCGCCGAGGACCACGTCGTGATCTCCGGCGCACACGCCGACTTCGTCGCTGCGTTCGAGGCAGGACCCGCCGAGGGCGACGCCGGCGCACCGATGGCCGCCATGAGCCGCCCGACGACCCGACCGGTCGTCGCACCCGGTCTCTACTGAGCGACGTGCCCGATACGCTCACCCCGGTGAGCGAGCCCAGACGGTTGAGCGATGCGGAGCGCACACGGCTCCGCACGCTCGCGTTCGTTCCCGTGCTCCTGGCGGTGGCGAACACCCTCGGACAGATCCCGAGCGCGACGCTCGCGAACGAGGCGCCGCTGCTGCTCATCGCGTTGTCGCCTCTGGATCCGTTCCTGATCCTGACCGTCAACTCGGTCCCGACGTGGGCGTTCTTCGTCGTCGGATTCGTTCGTCTCGTCGCCGCTGACCCGTTCTTGTACGTCCTGGGCCGCGACTTCGGCCCGCACGGACGAGCCGCACTGGCCGCCGAACTCGGCGAACGCAGTCGCCTCATCCGGTCGATCAACTGGCTCGACCGCTGGTTCCCCCGGTTCGGGCTCGCACTCATCGTCGTGCTGCCCAACTATCCGGTGTGCCTGCTGTCCGGGTTCTTCCGAGTCCCGGTCTGGCGATTCGCGGTGCTCAACGCCATCGGCACCGCGGGACGGCTCTACCTGATCTGGAGCCTGGGCCGCGTGTTCGCCGGTCCGATCGGCAGCTTCGTCGACTTCATCGGTCGGTACCAGTGGTGGGCTGCCGGTGCGATGTTCCTCGTCGTGGCGCTCCAGGCGTCCGCGAACCGGCAGCGCCCGGCGGACTGACCTGCGGCGGCTGGCTCAGCCGAGTGCGGCAGCGGCCATCTCACCGGCGAGACGCCCGGTGGCCAGCGCACCGTCCAACGACGCATCTCGGCAGTGGTCGCCGGTGACGATGACGCCGTCGATCGAGTGTGGACCCGACGAATCCCAGCCGGGCGGCTGCTTGGGCTGAGCCTGCTCGATGTCGTCGGTACGCAGCAGCGTCCAACCGTCGACCTGAGGGCCGTACCACTCGGCCAGCTGGCGGCGGACCTCGGCTTCGCCTGCGTCGCCGGCACGGCCGATGCCGACGGCCGCGATCGTGGACCGGCCGACGGGTGCATAGGAGCTGCTCACATCGGACAGCACTGCGAGCTGGTTCACCGGACCGGACCGTCCGCCGTCGAGGACGAGGTAGCCGCCGGGCTCTGGGCTCGCATCGGCACCGAACCACCACGTGGTGGTGCGGTTCCATCCCCTGTCGGGCGCACCGACGAGGTTCGCCGCGTCGGTCGCACCGGTGGCGACGACCACGGAACCCGCAGCGATCCGTTGACCATCGGCCATCACGAAGTCGGGGCCCACCTCGTCGACACTGACGCCGAGACGGACCTCGCCTCTGTCGCCGAGGCGTTCGGCGAGGGCCTGGCCGAGACGACCCATGCCCCCGTCGGGGACCGCAGCGTCGCCCTCGGACAGCATGCGAAAGACGAACCTGACGACACGAGCAGAGCCGAGGAGATCCGGCTCGAGCGTGATCCCGCCGAACAGCGGCCGCAGGAACCGCTCGATCATCTTGCTCGAGAACCCGACCGCACGAAGGTGGTCGATCGCCGCGACGTCGTCGTCGGCGCCGAGCAACTCCTCGATCGTTCCACGGCGCACCGACGTACGCAGCCGCAGGATCTGCAGCTTGTCGAACAACGAACCGACGGGCGCGACGGCCGTCGCCGGCAGATCGGTAATGCGACGGAACGGGTCACCGACCGTGTGCACCGACGATGCAAGGCGCACGCGGGCACCTGGCGCGAACGGTCGAATGGTGAGTCCGTCGGTGATCAGATCCGGGTACGCCGTGAGCATGACCTGAAAGCCTCGGTCGAGCAGATGTCCGTCGACCGCGTCGGTGCGGACACGGCCACCGACACCGTCAGCGCGCTCCAACACCAGCGGACGACGGCCGGCGTCGGCGACTGCGAGCGCCGCGCGCAGACCTGACAGTCCTGCGCCGACGATGAGGACGTCGTGATCGTTGGTCGTGCTCACGAGAACCAGCCTGCCGACATCAGCCGACTGTGGGAGAACACCGAACGCGTGACGTCCGTCGCCGAGCAGGCTGCCGTCATCGCCGCATGAGCTCCTCGACACGGTCGCGTGTCGGCAGCGACGGCTGTGCGCCCTCGATCTCGGTCGCGAGCGAACCTGCTGCGTTCGCGAACCGTGCGGCGTCGTCGGGATGAGCACCTTCGGCGAGTGCGACGGCGAATGCAGCGACGAAGCAGTCACCCGCCCCGGTGGGGTCGACCACGTCGGCGTCGAAGGGTCCGATGTGGTGGGTGGTGCCGTCGGCGGTCACGTCGGACCCCGAGGCGCCCAGCGTCGTGACGACGACGGCATCGGGCACATCACCCAACTCGTGCGCCTCCTGCCGGTTCACGATGATGACGTCCGCCAAGGGGATGAGCTGTGTCGCGACGTCGTTGAACGGCGCCGGGTTCAACACGACACGAGTGCCGTTGGCACGAGCGATCTCCGCCGCCGCCACCGCAGCTGCCGCCGGCACCTCGCCCTGGAGCAACAGAGCATCGGCCTCAGCGATGAGTGCCTCGGCTGCTGTGGCCTTCTCCGCGTCGAGTTCGCCGTTGGCACCGGCGACGATGACGATGGACACGTCATGCGGGTCGACCGTGATCACGGCGACGCCCGTCGGAGAGCTCACCCGATGGACGTGACTGGTGTCGACACCGTCCTCGACCAGGCCTTCGAGCAGGAAGTCGCCACGTCCGTCCTCGCCGACACATCCGACCATCGCAGCGTCGGCACCGAGTCGGGCTGCGGCCACGATCTGGTTCGCGCCCTTGCCGCCCCGGTACTCGGCGACCGACTCGCCGTGCATCGTCTCG
>JAHDHM010000134.1:0-1881 GCA_020631315.1 Acidimicrobiales bacterium | reverse complement strand
GGGCGTGGCCGTCTCGGCACACGCACGGTGATGTCGTGGTTCATGGAGCCGACACAGACGATTCGAGCCATCAGATTCCCATCACGGCGTCGAGGCCCACGGTGAGACCGGAGCCGAGTGAACCCACGGAACGCACTGCAGCGAGCACTCCGGGGACGAACGAGGAGTGGTGTGTGCTGTCGTGGCGGATGGTCAGCGCCTGTCCGGTCGTGCCGAACACGACCTCTTGGTGGGCGACCATGCCACGCATCCGCAGCGAGTGGACGGGAACGCCGTCGACGCGCCCCCCACGGGCGCCGGCGACGACTTCTTCCTCCGTCGGATCAGGCGCCCAGTCGGAGCTCGCGGCGGCGATCCGCTGGGCGGTCGAGCGAGCGGTGCCCGACGGCGCGTCCCGCTTGCCGTCGTGGTGCATCTCGACGACTTCGACGGTGTCGAACCACGGCGCGGCCAGCTCCGCGAACCGCATCATCAACACGGCGCCGATGGCGAAGTTGGGGACGATCAGGCAGTGGCTGTCGACGAAGTCGGCAGCGAAGCCATCGAGTTCGGCATCGCTGAACCCGGTGACACCCACGACCGCGTGCACGCCGTGCTCGGCGGCCCAGGCGAGGTGCGACCGTGCGGCGTCGGCGACCGTCATGTCGACGATGACGTCGACGGTGGACGGGTCGAGATCCCCGAGGGCGGTCACCACGGACGCCTCGCCGACACCGACGGCAACGCCACCCGAGCGGCTGACGACGGACGTCAGCACGAGGTCGTCCGCCGCGGCGACACCTGCGGCAGCTGCTCCGCCCAGACGACCGGCGCCACCGATCACCACAACGTTCGTCATCGGCTCGCCTCCATGGACTCCAGACGGTACCGGCCAGAACGCGAGAACGGACCGGGCTGCTGCCCGGTCCGTTTCGTTCACGTCATGTGCGTGTCGCGAGCTCGTTCACGAGCCCGAGTGGTGCGTCTCAGCGACGACGACGGCGACGACGACGCTGGCCGCCGTTGCCTCCACCGGCCGGGGCCGGACCGAGATCGCCGAACTGCTCAGCGGCAGCAGCGTCGAAGGTCTCGGCGAAGTTCACCTCGACCATCTCGGCACCGTTCTCGATCACCGGAGCAGCGGGGGCGTCCCCACCGTCGGACGAGGAGGCAGCCTCGGCCACACCCTCGAGCGGGGCGTTGAGCGACAGCGACAGCTTGCCGTTCGGATCGATGTCGTCGACCTTCACCGGCACGACATCGCCCAGGCTGAGCACGTCCTCGACCTTGTCGATGCGCTTGCCGCCACCGATCTTCGAGATGTGCAGCAGGCCGTCGGTGCCAGGGAGGATGTTCACGAACGCACCGAACTTGGTGATGTTCACGACACGACCGTCGTACACCTCGCCGACGTTGGCCGTCGGCGGGTTGACGATGAGGCGGATCTGACGCTCGGCCTCCTCGACGACGGCACGATCCACAGCGGCGATGGCGACCACACCGACGGTGCCGTCGTCGTCGACGCTGATGTCGGCGCCGGTCTCTTCCTGGATCTGGTTGATCACCTTGCCGCGCGGGCCGATGACCTCGCCGATCTTGTCGATCGGGATCTCGAAGCTGGTGATCTTCGGGGCAGCGGCACCGACGTCCTCACGCGGCTCGGGGATCGCTGCGGTCATGACCTCGAGGATCTGCATGCTAGCCTCGCGCGCCTGCTGCAGCGCGTCGGCCAAGACGTCGGCGGGGATGCCGTCGATCTTGGTGTCGAGCTGGAGCGCGGTGATGGTGTCGGCGGTGCCGGCGACCTTGAAGTCCATGTCACCGAACGCGTCCTCGGCGCCGAGGATGTCGGTGAGGGTCGTGTACTTGCCTTCGGCGTGCACGAGGCCCATGGCGAGGCCC
>JAHDHM010000133.1 GCA_020631315.1 Acidimicrobiales bacterium | reverse complement strand
CGAGCGCCGGGTCCTTCTCGATGTGCTGGCGATACTCGTCGAGGGTGGTGGCGCCGATCATGCGCAGCTCGCCGCGGGCCAGCATCGGCTTCAACATGTTGCCGGCGTCCATGGCGCTGTCGCCACCGGCGCCTGCGCCGACGATGGTGTGGAGCTCGTCGACGAAGGTGATGACCTCGCCGTCGGACTCCTTGATCTCGTTGAGCACCGACTGGAGACGCTCCTCGAACTCGCCACGGAACTTTGCGCCCGCGACCATCGCCGTGAGATCGAGGGCGATGAGTCGCTTGTGCTTCAAGCTCTCGGGCACATCGCCCTCGGCGATGCGGCGGGCGAGGCCTTCGGCGATGGCGGTCTTGCCGACGCCGGGCTCACCGATGAGGACAGGGTTGTTCTTGGTCCGACGGGACAGGACCTGGATGGCGCGACGGATCTCGTCGTCGCGCCCGATGACGGGATCGAGACGACCGTGGCGAGCGGCCTCGGTGAGGTCCGTACCGAACTTCTCGAGCGCCTGGAAGGTCGACTCGGGCTCCTTGGAGGTGACGCGGTGCGATCCGCGCACCTCGCGCAGCGCCTCGAGCACGTCGGATCGATCGACGTCGAGCCAGGCCGACTCATCACGACGACCCGAGCGGGCCATCGCGACGATGAGGTGCTCGGTCGAGAGGTACTCGTCGCCGAGCTCGACACGGCTCTGATCGGCGTCCTCGAGGACGCGGCGGAGGCCACGAGAGATCTCGGGGTCGCTGCCGCCGTAGCTGCGCGGCAGCGCGTCGAGTACCTCGTCGGCCCGGTTGCGCAACGTCAGCGGTGCGAGGCCGAGACGGGTGACGAGGGGAAGCACGACACCTTCGGGCTGCTCGATGAGCGCCCGCAGCAGGTGGTCAGGGGTGACTTCGGGATTCGAGGCCTCACGTGCGGCAGCGATCGCCGCCGACACGGCCTCGTGGGTCTTCAGCGTCCAACGGTTCGGATCAGTTGCCATGAGGACATCATAGCAACTGATTCATCAAAATTGATGTCGCGCCACTCAACTTTGTGGAGTCGTGCGTGTGAGATCGTTCACTTCGTCAGGACGTCCACCCGATCGACGACATCCCACTGGTCGTCCTCACGGCGACCGAGGATGTAGGCCACGTCGTCGTCGTTCGGGTGACCGAGCAACGCTGCCGTGGCGGCCTCCTGCGCTGCTTCGAGCGTGTCGAAGCGGTCCGGCAGGTTCTGGCCCTGGCGGCCGCGACCCTTGGGGGGACCCAGGCGAACCAGGAACGGACCGACGACGTTGTCGAGCCGTCGTTTGACGATCTGGCGGGTGACCATGAGCGTCAACGAGAACCCCAGGATCAGGACGGCGAGTAGACCGAGCAGATAGCCGACCGTGGTCACGAGGACTCCTCCGTGGTGCTCTCCCAGACCACGACGGCCTGCTGGAGCGGCACCAGATCTCGACGATGTTCGCGCCGAGCCGCGTCGACCGCAGCTGCGGCCTCTCGCTGCAGTTCGTCGAGCTGACGACGCAACTGCTGAGTCTCGGCTTCGAGGTCGAGCACCCGCTTCACGCCCGCGAGGTTGAGGCCCTCGTTGGTCAGCTCCTGGATGCGCTGCAGGACCGAGATGTCACGGTCGCTGTAGCGCCGGCTGCCACCGGGCGTGCGGGCGGGCTCGACCAGTCCCTTGCGCTCGTAGATGCGCAAGGTCTGCGCGTGCACGCCGGCGAGTTCGGCGGCCACCGAGATCACGTAGACGGCTCGCGTGCGGTCGTTCGTGCTCATCGCAGCCTCCTCAGCTCTCCTCAGCATCGCGCGGCGACCAGTCGGTCACCTCGGCGAGTGCTTCGATGGCTTCGCGTTCCTTCTTGCTCAACTTCTGCGGCACGACGATGTCGATGGTGACGAGCAGGTCGCCGACACCCTTCGGTGTCTCGACACCGCGACCGCGCACGCGGAACGTCTTGCCGGGACGGGTGCCTGGCGGCACCTTCACCGACACGGTCGACGCGTCGAGTGTCGGCACCTTCACGGTCGCGCCCAGCGCGGCCTCGGGAAAGGTGACCGGGATCGTGATGGTGAGGTCCTTGCCGGACCGGCCGAACATCTCGTGCGGCTGGACGTCGACGACGACGTACAGGTCGCCGGGCGGGCCACCGTTGCGACCCGCGCCGCCCTTGCCACGTAGGCGGATCCGCTGTCCGTCGTCGACCCCGGCCGGGATGCGGACCTTCACTTCGCGGGTACGCCGCTCGATGCCGCCTGCGGTCGGGACGTCAGCCGTCAGATGGACGGCAGTCGTGACACCGTTGACCGCCTCGTCGAACCCGAGGTGCAGACGAGCTTCCTGGTCGACGCCGCGGATGCCCGCAGAACGGGTTCCCGGCCCACCTCGGCCACGACCGAAGAGGTTGCCGAACAGATCGCCGAGACCACTGTCCTCGAACCGGACGTCGAAGCCGTCCCCTCCGCCGCCGAACGGGTTACCGCCACCGAAACCGGCGCCGGCGGGCCCGACGCGCCGGGCGTCGTCGTACTCCTTGCGAGTCGACTCGTCGCCCAGCACGTCGTAGGCCGCGGAGATGTCCTTGAACTTGGCGTCGTCACCACCCGTGGAGTCCGGATGGTGTTTGCGAGCGAGCCTCCGATACGCCTTCTGGATCTCCTTGGCGTCGGCGTCGGGCTTGACCCCGAGCGTCGCGTAGTAGTCCTTGTCGAACCATTCACGTTGCACTGCCACGGGTCACCTCCTCGATCACCCTCGTCGTCTGCTCACTGTTCTCGACTGCTTCTGGCTGCCTCAGCCCTGGACTGCGCCATCTGGCCAGGGCATCAGCCCTGGACTTTGACCATGGCGGCGCGGAGGACCTTGCCCTTCCAGGCGTAGCCCTTGCGCAGCTCCTCGGCCACGGTCGGCTCGCCACCGTCGCCGGCCTCGTGGAGGACTGCTTCGTGCAGGTTCGGGTCGAACGGTGCACCCGTCGACGCGATGGCCTCGAGACCCTCACGTTCCAGCACGGTGACGAGCTGGTTCCGGATCGCGTTGACCGACTCGTCACCCTGCAGCGCCGCAGCGTCGCAGGCGTCGAGCACAGGCAGGAGTGCCTCGGCCAACCGACCGACACCGGACTCCACGCGGGCCGCGGCATCGGCTGCCGACCGCTTGCGGAAGTTGTCGAAGTCGGCCTGCAATCGCTGGGCGGTGGCGAGGTACTCGTCGCGTTGGGCCGTGGTCTGCTCGAGGGTCTCGATGAGATCCTCGACCGTCATGGGCGGTGGTGCAGCAGCTTCTTCGGAAGCAGCTGCGGCGTCGCCCGGGGCGGCCGCGTCGTCGGCGGCGGCCCCGGGTTCTGCCTCGCTCACTGCTCGTCGTCGACGATCTCCGCGTCGACGACGTCGTCGTCATCGGCGGTCGACGCGGCGTCCGACGGAGCGTCGGCCTGCTGCTGCGAGGCCTGCTCGTAGACCTTGGCGAAGAAGGCCTGGCTGACCTGGCCGAGGGCGTCGGTCTTCTGCTTGATCTCGTCGAGATCGGTGCCTTCGAGCGATGCCTTCAGCTCGTTGAGCGCCGCCTCGACGGGCTCCTTGTCGGCCTCGGGCAGGTTGTCGCCGTGCTCGCGCAGCGCCTTCTCGGTCGAGTAGACGAGGCTGTCGCCGTTGTTGCGGATCTCGGCCGCTTCGCGGCGCTGACGGTCTTCCTCGGCGTGAGCCTCGGCGTCGGCGACCATCTGGGAGATGTCGTCCTTGGAGATGGTCGACTGCCCGGTGATGGTGATCGACTGCTCCTTGCCGGTGCCGCGGTCCTTGGCGGACACGTGGACGATGCCGTTGGCGTCGATGTCGAAGGTGACCTCGATCTGCGGCACGCCACGGGGGGCGGGCGGCAGGTCGACGAGCTGGAACTTGCCGAGCGTCTTGTTGCCACCGGCGATCTCGCGCTCGCCCTGGAGGACGTGGATCTCGACCGACGGCTGCATGTCCTCGGCCGTGGTGAAGGTCTCGGACCGCTTGGTCGGGATGGTGGTGTTGCGCTCGATGAGGCGGGTCATGACGCCGCCCTTGGTCTCGATGCCGAGGCTGAGCGGGGTGACGTCGAGGAGCAGGACGTCCTTGACCTCGCCCTTGAGGACGCCGGCCTGGACGGCGGCGCCGACGGCGACGACCTCGTCGGGGTTCACACCCTGGTGCGGATCGGAACCGGTGAGCTGGCGGACCAGGTCCTGGACAGCGGGCATACGGGTGGAGCCGCCGACCATGATGACGTGGTCGATGTCGGACATCTTGAGCCCGGCGTCCTTGATGGCCTGCTCGAACGGTGCCTTGCAGCGAGCGACGAGGTCCGAGGTCAGCTCCTGGAACTTGGCCCGGGTGAGCTCGTAGTCGAGGTGAAGCGGACCGGAGGCCGTGGCCGTGATGAACGGCAGGTTGATCTGGGTGCTCTGCTTGGACGAGAGCTCCTTCTTGGCCTGCTCACCGGCCTCCTTGAGGCGCTGCTTGGCCATGGGGTCGGCGGCGAGGTCGACGCCGTGGTCGCCCTTGAACTGGCTGACGAGCCATTCGATGACCGCGTCGTCCCAATCGTCGCCGCCGAGGCGGGTGTCGCCAGAGGTGCTCTTCACCTCGAAGACGCCGTCACCGATCTCGAGGACGGACACGTCGAAGGTGCCGCCGCCGAGGTCGAACACGAGGATGGTCTGCTCCTCGTCTTCCTTGTCGAGGCCGTACGCCAGCGCTGCGGCGGTGGGCTCGTTGATGATGCGCAGCACCTCGAGGCCGGCGATCTGGCCGGCTTCCTTGGTGGCGGTGCGCTGTGCGTCGTCGAAGTACGCGGGCACGGTGATGACGGCCTGGTTGACCGTGTCGCCCAGGTAGGCCTCGGCGTCACGCTTCAACTTCTGGAGGACGCGGGCCGAGATCTCCTGCGGGGTGTAGGCCTTGTCGTCGATGTCGACGGTCCAGGTCGTGCCGACGTGACGCTTGACCGAACCGAGGGTGCGGTCCGGGTTGGTGACGGCCTGACGCTTGGCCACCTCGCCGACGAGCACCTCGCCCGACTTGCTGAAACCGACGACCGACGGAGTGGTGCGATCGCCTTCGGCGTTCGCGATGACCGTCGGTTCGCCACCTTCGAGGACGGCGACGACGGAGTTGGTGGTGCCGAGGTCGATGCCGACCGCCTTGGCCATGATGAGCTCCTGTGGGTTGAGAACTTGTGGAACCCGGTCGGAGGGGGGTTCCGGCCGGTCTGAGTCACGACAGTGTGTCCGTGATGAGGACATTGTGGAGGGTCTGGAGACCGTTTCCCAGTCGCGTTGATGCACTAGATCATAAAACCTGAGTGCATCGTTGCCAACTTTTCTCAGGGAGTTCTCAGGAAACACCCGTGAACGGTGCGCGCGACAACGACACCGCACCGCAGGAGAGGGACGGATTTCGCGAGGTGGCTACAGCGCGTCGTCGCCGCGTTCGCCGGTCCGAATGCGCACCACGGAGTCGACGGGGGTGATCCACACCTTGCCGTCGCCGATCTTGCCGGTGCGTGCTGCCTCGACGATGGCGTCAGCGACACGCTCGGCGTCATCGGCCGGCACCACGACCTCGACCCGGACCTTGGGGATGAAGTCGACCCGGTACTCGGTGCCTCGGTACGTCTCTGAGTGGCCGCCCTGGCGGCCGAAGCCACGGACCTCGCTCGCGGTCAGGCCCTGGACGTCGACGTCGCGCAACGCCTCGACGACAGGCTCGAGGCGGTGGGGTTTGATGACGGCGGTGACCAGTCGCAGCATGTCGGACTCCCGTGAGACTGCTCTCGACAGTACGTGGCCGAGCCGGCCGGGGTCGATGCCGTCAGGCGGTCGTACCCGTCGGGTCGAGGAGGTAGCCGCGATGACGCACGGTGCGGATCATGAGACCGTAGGGCTCGATGCGCCGGCGGAGTCGCAGGATGCGCACGTCGAGTGCGTTGCGAGACGGGGTGCCGTCGGGCCAGCCCTTCACGGCGAGTTCAGCTCGTGAGGCGACGGCACCGGCCTTGTCGAGCAGGTGGCGGGTGAGGCGCGCCTCCACCGGCGGCAACAGGAGCTGCATGCCGTCCACATGGAGCACACCGTCCTCGTCGACGGTCGGCCGCTTGCGCGCCGCAGCCCGGTCCGACAGCGCGCGCATCCGCGCTGCGATGTCGTCGTCGCGGGCCGGCAACCGGACCCAGTCCTCGTACTCGTCCGCCACCATCGGCGGGGCTGCGTCTGCTGCGACCATCAGCAGACGCGGCGACGACGCCTGCGCGAGCTGACGACGCTGCTCCTCACCCCCGGGCCATGCGACCTGCGCCACATCCATGTCACGCAACGTAGGGATCAGGTGTTGCGCCAGTGTTTCGTGAAGATGAATCGGCACCGTCAGACTCCCGACGGTGTGCCGGCGCGACTACTACCTGGGCACGAACACGTGTGATTCCCTACACTCCCGGCCATGGCGCGCTCAGAACACATCAGCCGACTCGGTGACCTGGAGCTCTTCTCCGGGTGCTCCAAGAAGGACCTCCAGAACATCGCGAAGTCCTCGGACGAGGTCGATGTGAATGCCGGCACGACGATCGTCGAGCAGGGCGACATGGGCACCGAGGCCTACGTGGTCCTGAGCGGCGAGGCGACGGTGCGTCGCAACGGTCGCAAGATCGCCACGCTGTCAGCCGGCGACGCCATCGGCGAACTGTCGCTGCTCGACCGTGGCCCGCGCACCGCGTACGTCGAGGCGGCGACCGACATGCGTCTCCTCAAGATCGACGCCAAGGCGTTCACGAAGCTCCTCAAGGAGACGCCGTCGCTGTCCGGCAAGCTGCTGGCAGCCCTCGCCGGTCGAGTCCGCGAGCTCGACCGCAAGATCTTCGGCTGACGCTGTTTCGTTGCAGCGGGATCGCCCCCTCCGGAGGCTCACCTCGCTGAACCTTCGCAGCGGGACCACGCCCTGCGGGCGCTCACCTCGCTGAACAACACTTCTCGCCCTCTGTAGGGGGCGAGTACGGTGTGCGGCCGTGACTCGTCGCATCAAGCCGCATCATCTGCCGTTGATCTTCGGTGGCGCTTTCGCCGCCGTCACGATCATCTCCGGCATCGCCGCCGCCTACTTCGACTTCAAGGGTGACTCGCCGATCCACCGCACGGTGTTCGGCAACATCCCGGACCCGTTGAAGGTCGCGTTCTACGCGATTCTCCCGGTCCTGCTGGTCTACGGCGCGTGGATGTTCTCCAACCGGATGAAGAACTGGGAGCGCGGTCAGCCGGACCGTCGTGAGCTCCGCAAGGACAACGCCGAGCGCCGTGTGAAGGACTGGCGTGCGGGCGTGATGATGCAGACGTTGCTGCGTGACCCCGCGGCCGGCGTCATGCACCTGCTCATCTACTACGGCTTCTTCGTGCTGCTCGGCGTGACGACGACGCTCGAGATCGATCACCAGATGCCGGAGGACCTGAAGTTCCTGCACGGCGGCGTGTACCAGGGCTTCGCGTTCGTCGGTGATCTCGGCGGCCTCATCTACATGGCCGGCGTGATCTGGGCGATCGTGCGCCGCTACATCCAGCGTCCGTACCGCATCCGCATCAAGACCCGTCCGGAGCACGCGGTCGTGCTCGGCGTCCTGTTCGCCATCGGCGCCACCGGCTTCCTGGCCGAGATGTTCCGCATCGCCGCCGACGGTCGTCCGGACTTCGAGAAGTGGAGCTTCATCGGCTACCCGCTGTCGGGCCTGGTCGAGAACGTCGACGCCATCGTCGGCTGGCACCAGGCGATGTGGATCCTCCACGTCGTCAGCTTCATCGCCTTCCTGGTGATCCTGCCGATCACGATGATGCGCCACATGTTCACGTCGCCGCTGAACATGTACCTGAAGGACAAGGACCGTCCCAAGGGTGCGATGCGGGCGATGCCGAACCTCATGGAGACCGAGCTCGAGACGTTCGGCGCCACCGAGATCGGCGACTTCACCTGGAAGCAGCTGCTCGACACCGACGCCTGCACCATGTGCGGCCGTTGCACCGCGGTGTGCCCGGCACACGCCACAGGCAAACCGCTCGATCCGCGCGAGATCGTGCTGAAGACCGGCGAGGTCATGGCTCGCACCGGTACCCCGGCGGTCACCCCGCCGATCGGTGTCGATGCCGAGATCACCGTCGAGTCCGACAACGTGTTCGAGCGGATCAGCCAGGAAGAGATCTGGGCCTGCACCACTTGCAAGGCCTGCGACGAGAACTGCCCGGTCAACATCGAGATCCTCGACAAGATCCTCGACATGCGTCGCTACTCGACGCTCATGGAGTCGAACTTCCCGTCGGAGCTCGGCGGTGCCTTCCGCGGCATGGAGAACAACGCCAACCCGTGGAACATGAACAACGGTGAGCGTGGCGACTGGGCCGAGGGCCTGGACTTCGTCGAGATCATCGACGGCGGCGACCCGTTCGAGTCCGAGTACCTGTACTGGGTCGGCTGCGCCGGTTCGTTCGACGACAAGAACAAGA